>CAIXSE010000491.1 GCA_903921965.1 uncultured Thermoleophilia bacterium
CCCTGGCTCACGGCGACCGCCCTGCTGCACGCCATGACGCTCTACAAGTCGCGCGGCATCTTCAAGCACTGGGCCCTGGGCCTCGCCGCGGCCACGTTCTGGTTCACCATCCTGGCCACGTGGACCACGCGCACCGGGCTCATCCAGTCGGTGCACGCGTTCGAGCGCAACCCGTTGCTGGTCTGGATCCTCTCCGGCTTCCTCATCGTGACGGCCGTCGTGAGCGCCGTGCTCATCGGCTGGCGCTGGAAGCGCTTCGCGAGCAAGGACGAGTTCGACTCGATCGTCTCGCGCGACTTCATGTACTACCTCACGAACCTGCTGCTCACGCTGTTCGCCGTCGCCGTCGCGTTCGGCACGGTCGCCGTCCCGCTGCTCCTCACCAAGACCGTCGGGGCGAGCACCTACGACATGATCGCCCAGCCGCTCGGCGTGGTCGTGCTGCTCATGATCGCCGTGTGCCCGCTCCTGGCCTGGCGCAAGACCGAGGGCGCCGAGCTGCGCAAGCTGCTCATCCTGCCGCTCATCACGACGGTGGTCTTCGTCCCGCTCTGGCTGTACCTGGGCTTCCAGAGCAACGTCTGGGGCTTCATCGGCTTCCTCGTGTGCGGCTTCGCCGTGGGCGCGGTCGTCCAGTTCGTGCTGCGCTCGGCGCGGCGGGCGGCCGGACCCGGCAAGAGCCTCTGGTCCGGCATGGGCCGCGCCTTCACCGGCAGCCGCTCGCGCACCGCCGCGTACATCGTCCACTTCGGCATGATCCTCGTGGTGGCCGGCCTGCTCGGCTCGGCCGTCTACAAGCACGAGGAGACCGCGCTGGTGACGGTCAAGAAGGGCTCCACCGCCACGGTCTCGGGCTACACGCTCACCTACGTGGGCATGGACACCACCACCGGCGGCGCCCAGGGGTCCACGCGCAACGTGGCCACGTTCGAGGTGTCGAAGGACGGCAAGTCGCTCGGCACCATCGGGCCGCACACCGACATCTACCCGGTGAGCGGGGCGGCCGTGAGGGCCGTCATCCTCGGCCGTCCGTTCGAGGACCTCTTCGTGGTCACCGACGAGCCGTTCGACGACACCACCAAGACGATCGCCCTGCGCATGGTCATCTTCCCGCTCATCCAGTGGGTGTGGATCGGCAGCATCATGCTCTGCGTGGGCGCCGTCGTCTCGCTCTGGCCGAAGGCGCGGCGCCAGGAGCAGGAGGTCCGCGAGGCGGCTCCTGCCGGCGAGGGCGACGGCACGCTGGGCGGCGCATCGGCTTGACCGGTGAGCCGGAGCAGCCGGTCCCGCTCGAGATCGAGGTCGATGGACTGCGCAAGACGTTCGGCCGCCGCGAGGTGCTGAAGGGCATCTCCTTCAGCCTCGAGCGCGGCGGCTTCCTGAGCATCTTCGGCCCCAACGGGGCCGGCAAGACGACGACCCTGCGCGTGCTGGCCACGCTGCTCACCGCCGGCGCCGGCAAGGTCACCGTGGCCGGCCACGACGTGCGCCACGACCCCATGCCGGTGCGCTCCACCATCGGCCTCATCTCGCACACGCCGATGCTGTACGCGGACCTCACCGCCGACGAGAACCTGCGCTTCTACGCCGACATGTACGGCGTCGAGGACCGCGAGGAGCGCATCTCCGGCCTGCTTGAGCGCCTCGAGCTCAGCCACCGCCGCCACGACCTCGTGCGCACCTACAGCAAGGGCATGCGCCAGCGGCTCGCGATCGCGCGCGCGGTGCTTCACAGGCCGCGCGTGCTGCTCCTGGACGAGCCGCACTCGGGCCTCGACCCACGCGCCGTCGACATCTTCGACGGCCTGCTCACCGAGATCCGCGACGAGCACACCTTCGTGATGGTCACGCACAACATCGCCAAGGGCCTGGAGTGGGGCACGAAGCTGATGATCATCGAGAACGGCCGCATCGCCTACGAGCACGCGGCCGGCGTCGACCACGAGACGTTCAGCTCCGTGTACCTCGAGCACGTCCACGACGGGAGCGTGCTCTGATGGCCTCCGCCCCCGTTCCTCCCGCCGCGCCGAAGGCCATGAGCGGGCGCCGCCAGTTCATGGCCATCCTGCGCAAGGACCTCATCCGCGAGCTCCGCACGCGCGAGATGATCATCAGCATGATCCTCTTCGTGCTGCTGGCGATGGTGATCTTCCACTACGCCTTCACCGTCAAGGAGGGCGCCGACCTCACGTTCTTCACCGGCGGCATGCTGTGGGTCACGTTCATCTTCGCCATGCTGCTGGGGCTGAACCGCTCGTTCGCCCAGGAGAAGGACGAGCGCTGCCTCGACGGCCTGCTGCTGTGCCCGGTCGACCGCGTC
>CAIXSE010000492.1 GCA_903921965.1 uncultured Thermoleophilia bacterium
GCCGCGCGCTCTCGGTGAGTATAGACGCGCTCAGGCGAGCACGCGCGCCGCGAGGCGCTCGTAGAACTCGGCCTGCAGCACCAGGTCGGCGACGGCGATGCGCTCGTCCACGGCGTGGAACCGCGGCGACAGGTCGCGGAAGTCCTCTTCCACGAACGGGCAGATGCCGTAGGCGACCGCCTCGGGGAACGTCTCGCGCACGTGGGTCGCGTCGGTGAAGCCCGGGCAGAGCACGGGGAACACGTGCGACCCGGGCGCGAAGCCGGCGAGCGTCTCGGTCACGGCGTCCAGCAGCGGGCCCTCGGCGGCGGAGCTGCTGCCCGCCACGAGGTCGCACGAGGCGATGTGCCAGCGCGCGCCGACGCCGGAGAGCGCGCGCTCGACCTCCCGGTACACGTCGGCTGCCGTCTGGTCCGGGAGGATGCGGCAGTCGACCTTCACCTCGGCCGTGTCGGGGATGACGTTCACGGCGTCGCCGCGGGTCCGCGCCACCGTCGCCGACAGCGTCACCCCGAAGAGGGGCTCGATGACCGCGGCCAGCCCGGGGTCGGTCAGGGCGAGCTCCCGCACCGCCCGCTGCGCCGTGGCCGGGTCCTTGAGGCGGGCGCGCATCGCCGGGTCCGCTACCGTCGTCTCGATCAGCCCGGCGGGGACGCGCTCCTCCGTGACCTCCGGCTCGTGAGCCGCGATGGCCGTGAGCACCTCTCCCAGGCCGGTGATCGCGTTGTCGGTGTGCCGCGGCATCGACCCGTGGCCGCCGTGACCCGAGACGCGGATGGTCACGGTGGCGTGGCCCTTCTCCCCCGAGTACACGAGGAACAGCGGGCCGGCACCCGGGCGTCGCAGACCCCAGCCGCCCTCGTTGACGGCGAAGTCGGTGCGGACGAGGTCGGGGCGCTGCGCGAACAGCCACTTCGCGCCGCACTGGTCGCCGGCCTCCTCGTTCGCCGTGGCGGCGAAGACGAGGTCGCCGCGGAGGCGGGCACCGTCTTCCGCGGCGTGCGTCAGGCGCACGAAGGCCACGGCCTGCGCCGCCACCTGGTTCTTCATGTCGAGGGCGCCGCGGCCCCACACGTAGCCGTCGCGGACACGGCCGGAGAAAGGCGGCTCCGTCCAGCCGTCGTCCACGGCGGGGACGACGTCGGTGTGGCCGAAGAGGAGCAGTGAAGGCCCGCCCCCGCTGCCGGGCAGGCGGGCCAGCACGTTGCCGAGCTCGGGCGCCTCGCCGACCACGCTGCACGGCACGCCGCGCGAGGCGAAGTACTCCTCGAGCACCGCGACGGCCGGGCGCACGTCGCCCGGCGGGTTGCTGGTGTCGGCGCGGATGAGCCGGCCGAGGAGGCCGACGACCTCGGCGGCGACGTCGTCCCGCGAAGAGGGCCCGGAGGCACCCCGCCCCGGCGAGCCGGCCGTCACGTCACCCTGCTCAGCCGGCGCGCACGTGCTCCTGCACGGCCGGCCAGACGCGCTCCACGATGCCGGCCGTCTCGGCCGTGATCTCGGCGGCGCGCCGCAGGAGGTCGTCGCGCGCCACCATGTCCTTCAGCGACGGCACGTTGATCTCGACGTTCAGCACGCCGCCGGCGACGCCGGTGGCGGCCATCTGCAGGGCCACGCCCAGGTCGCTCGCCGCCGCCGTGTTGAAGCCGGCGGCCACCGTCTCGATCAGCTTCAGGACCTTGAGGCACGACTCGGCCGTGGCCAGCGGCACGTCGGCGGCGGTGCGGATGGCGACCTGGACCTGCGCCGCGCGCGCGGCCTTCTCCTCGTCGGTGCCCTTGGGCATGCGGAAGGCGTCGACCACGCCGAGGTAGGCGTCGGTGTCCATGTCCACGGCGGTGAGCAGCGAGGCGCGCAGCTTGTCGGCGGCGGCCTGCGCGTCGCGCAGCACGCGCTCGCGCTCCTCGAGCTCGGCCTTGCCGATGCTGAGCTTGCAGACCATGGCCACGAGGCCGGCGGCCATGCTGCCGGCCGCAGCCGACACGCTGCCGCCTCCGGGGGCGGGAGAGTCGGACGCGAGCTCGGCGGCGAAGCCGGTGAGAGTGAGGTCAGTGAGCATGTACTCCTCCGGATCGATGCGGGTTGACCGGCGACGCGCCGGCAGCGCTCATCCTACGACGGGCAGACAGTCGCCACCGTACGGCAGCAGCCCGATGGTGCCGCCGGGCTTGAGCTGCAGGGCCCGGTCGACGGCGGCCTGGAGGTCGACGTGGCGCTCGTAGCCGAGCAGCTCCACGTCGTCGTCGGCCAGGCCGTCGCTGACCAGCAGGATCGTCGCCTTCTCGCGGATCTTGGCGTTGTCCACGCCCAGGTCGGCGGCGACGAGGTCGGTCCCGCGGTCGCTCGGGTCGGCGGCCTTCACCATCGCGATGCCCTCGGCGAACGACTGCCGCAGCCAGAAGCGCAGCCGCGGGTGGTTGTGCTCGAGACCCTCGGGACACGGCGTGCAGAAGACGATGACGCCGCCCTCCTTGACCGCGAAGTAGCCGGCGATGAGGCCCTTCTCGCCCTGCCACCAGTCGATGTCGGCGGGGTACGAGCTGACGAGGACGATGTCGGCCGGCTCGGGGACGGGGACGCCCCAGGCGCGCCGGGAGACCTCGACGCCGGCGCGGTGCGCGTCCACGCAGTCGCCGGCGACGATCTCCACCACGTGGTGGTGCGGGTCGAGCACCACGTTGACGATGAACGCCAGCCCGACGGTCCGCGCGACCTCCTCCATGCCGCGGCGGCACGGGGTGTCGACCTCGCCCAGCGGGATCTCCGGCAGGACGGTGGCGGTCACGTGCGTGGCCGCGGTGGTCGCGAACCCGCACACGCCCGGCTGCACGATCTTGGCGCCGCCCGAGTAGCCGGCGCCGCAGTGCGGGATGATGTTGCCCAGACCGACGAGCAGGTCGGCGTCCATGGCGGTGCGGTTCACCTGCACCGGGATGGTGTAGCCGTCGCCGGCGCTGATGGCGCCGAGGTCCACCAGCTGGTCCTCGTCGTTGAAGTCGTGCTGCGAGAGGCGCACGCGGCGCAGCGCCTCGGCGCCGCACTTGGCGAGGACCTCGTCGTCGGTCATCACGCGGTGCGTGCCCGGCGCGGTGAGGATCTCGATGTGGTCGTCGCTCAC
>CAIXSE010000493.1 GCA_903921965.1 uncultured Thermoleophilia bacterium
CCGGGCAGAAGCGCCTCGGCGTGGCCGGCATGCTCGACCCCGGCCACGGCCCGGTGCTCTCCGACGTCTGGGCCGCGCGCCTGCAGAAGGTCGTCGACCGCAAGAACCGCATGGCGGACGTGCACGGCGAGGTGGAGGCGTTCGGGCCGGCGGTGGTGTGAGCGCGGCGGACCCGGGCTACTACGACCCAGGAAGGTACGGATGGCACGAGCCGGATTGACGATCGCCGCGGAGTCGGACCTCCGCCGCGCGCACGAGGCCACCCTCTGGGTGCTGTCGGTGACCGGCGTCGAGGTGCTGCACGAACCGGCCCGCACCCTGCTCGCCGGAGCCGGGTGCCACGTGGACGGGTCACGCGTGCGCATCCCGGCGAGACTGGTGTCCGACGCGCTGGCCTCGGCACCGAGGAGCTGGGAGCTGCCGTCGAGGGGCTCGTGGCCGGCGCTGACCGTGGAGCACGGGCGGACCTACTACGGTACGGGCTCGGACTGTCTCCACACACTCGACCGCGAGAGCGGACAACGGAGAAGGGCCACGCTCGCCGATGTCGAGAGCATGGCCCGCCTGGCCGAGCGGCTCCCCAACATGGACTTCGTGATGTCCATGGGCCTGCCGGAGGACTGCGACATGCTGGTCGACGACCTCGCACCGGTCGCGCACATGCTGCGGGGCACGACCAAGCCGCTCGTGGTGTGCCCCAAGGACGGCACCGGTGTGGAGCCCCTCCTCGAGATGGCGCGGCTCTGCGGCCGCGCCGAGAGCGTCGCCGTGTACTCCATGCCGTCCCCGCCGCTCATGCACGACGCCGACGACCTCACCAAGGTGATCGAGGCGGCTCGCCATCGCGCCCCGCTCGTCTACGTCTCGTCGCCGTCCATGGGTGCGACGGCGCCGTCGTCCGTGGCGAGCGCCGTGGTGGTCGCCAACGCGGAGGTCCTCAGCGGGCTGGTCGTCCACCAGCTGACCGAGCCCGGGGCGCCTTTCGTGTACGGGGTCGGCATCGGGCTGCTCGACATGGGGCTCACCTCGGAGACCTACGCGGCCCCCGAGCAGCTCCTCGGGAACCACGTGGCGTTCGAGCTCGCCGGCTGGTACGGCCTTCCGACCTTCGCCTACGGCGGGCTCTCTGACTCCAAGGGACTGGACGCCCAGTGGGCGGCCGAGGCTGCGGTGACCGCTCTCCTGGGCGGACTGGCCAGGGGCACGCTGATCCACGACGTCGGCTACCTGGAGGCCGGGCTCACGAGCGCCCACGAGGCGATCGTGATGGGCGATGAGCTGGCCGCGAGCGCGCGCGCCTTCATGCGGGAGATCGGCTTCGACCCGGAGGGCCTCGCCCTGTCGGAGATCGACGCCGTAGGCCCGGGAGGCGACCACCTCTCACGGAAGTACACGCGGACCCACTACCGCGAGATGTGGAGGCCCGGCCTCTTCGACAGGGGGACCCACGAACGGTGGCTCCGGCTGTCGGGAGAGGACTGCCTGCAGCGCATCCGGGAGCGCGTCGCCGACCTCCTCGCCCAGCCCGCGGCCGGCGGAATCGACGATCGCACCTGGGAGCGTCTCCAGGACATCGTCGCGGACGTGCGGCGGCAACGCGCCGCGAGGGCCGCCGGATGACCGCCCGGACCTCCCCGAGGACCTGCCGCCGAAGGTCCGCCGAAGTGCGGCCCCGTCGCCGGGACTGACGGTCGCGTGAGGATCCGGCCCTTCCTCATCGAGCAGTACTACGCCAGGCACGAGCACTCGGCCCGCCACCTCCTGTCGAGCACCGACTGCGAGAGCATGGCGATGGATGAGCTGGTCTCGTGGGCCGACGACGAACTGCGCGGCCTGTGGGACGACCTGCGGCTGGGCTACACCGACCCGCAGGGCCACCCCCTGCTGCGCCGCGGCGTCGCCGGCCTGCACCCGGGCGTCGAGCCCGGCGACGTCTGCGTGCTCGTCCCCGAAGAGGCGGTGTTCGTGGCCGTGAACATCCTGGTAGCGCCGGGTGACCGCGTCGTCTGCACCTACCCCGCCTTCCAGTCGCTGTGGGCCGTGGCGGAAGCGATCGGCGCCGAAGTGCGGTACTGGACGCCGGACGAGTCCCCCGAATGGAGGTTCGATCCCGACGCGCTTGCGAGGCTCGTGGACGAACGGACGTCCGCCGTCATCGTGAACTTCCCGCACAACCCGACGGCCGCCCTGCCGAGCCGCGCGGACTACGAGCGCGTGTTCGCGATCGCGCGCGACTGCGGCGCGCGCGTCTTCAGCGACGAGACGTTCCGCGGTCTCGAGCACGACCCCGGCGACCGCCTTCCTTCGGCGGTCGAGATCGACGACCGCGCCTTGAGCCTCTTCTCGCTGTCCAAGACGCACGGCCTGCCGGGCCTGCGCATCGCCGCGCTGCTCAGTCGCGACGAGAAGCTGGTCCGGGACGTGCAGGAGCTGAAGTACTACACGACCATCTGCAACAGCGCGCCCAGCGAGCTTCTGGCGACCGTCGCGGTGCGCCACCACGAACGCATACTGGCGCGCAACAGGAAGCGCATCGCCCTGAACCGGGACGCGCTCGCGCGCTTCATGTCGGAGCACCGCGCCACGTTCTCGTGGTCGCCGCCGCGGGCCGCCGGCTTCTGCTTCCCGCGGCTCCTGACCGGCGAGAGCTCGTCCCGGTTCGCCGGGCGCGCCCTGGAGGAGCGCGGCATCATGATCGCGCCGTCGGCGGTCTTCCCCTGGGACGACGACCACATCCGCATCGGTCTGGGCCGTGACGATCTGCCGCACGTCCTCGACGTGCTGGACGACTGGCTGCGTGCCGGAGGCGGCCGCGACGCCTGAACACGCGACAGGAGAACGCTCGACATCCCCGCGCGCCGGAGGATGGTCGGGACCCACGAGTGACCAAGGAGGCACCAAGTGTCGCAAGACCTGTACGACCAGATGAAGCAGTCCGTCATCGACGGCGAGGTCGAGGACGCCGAGCGCCTCGCCCAGGAGGGCCTCGACGCCGGCCTCGCCCCCGGCGACATCCTCGACTCGGGCTTCGTCAAGGGCATCGAGGAGGTC
>CAIXSE010000494.1 GCA_903921965.1 uncultured Thermoleophilia bacterium
CCGGGCAGAAGCGCCTCGGCGTGGCCGGCATGCTCGACCCCGGCCACGGCCCGGTGCTCTCCGACGTCTGGGCCGCGCGCCTGCAGAAGGTCGTCGACCGCAAGAACCGCATGGCGGACGTGCACGGCGAGGTGGAGGCGTGACGCGAAGGTGCCCGCAGGGCTGGATTAACGTCAAGTCGGGCGTGAGCAAAGCTCCACGCGGGTAGTAGTATCCCCCGAACCCGCTCGGAACCCCGTCTTAGGAGTCCACCTTGACCCGTGTCTTCGTCGAACCTATCGGGCTGACCCTTGACGTGCCCGAAGAAGAGACCCTGTTCAACGCTCTTGTCGCCGCCCAGGTCGAGATCGGCACCGACTGCGCCGGCCGCGGCACCTGTGGCAAGTGCCTCGTGCGCCTCGGCGCGGGCGAGCTGTCGGACCACACGAGCCGCGAGCTCAAGAAGATCCCCGAGAAGCTCCGCGAAGAGGGCTGGCGCCTGGCCTGCCAGGCCTACCCGCGCGGCGCCCGCGTCAGCGTCGAGGTGCGTGGCACCGCCGGCCAGCGCCGCATCCTCACCACGTCCAAGCTGCAGCACGGCAAGCCGCACCCGGCCGTGGTGACGAAGCGCGTCGAGCTCCAGCCGGCGACGCTTGAAGACGCGCGCTCGGATCTCGAGCGGTTCGACGAGGCCCTCGGCGGCGTCGAGGTGCCGCTCAACGTCCTCGACTGCCTGCCGAAGACGCTGCGCGACGGCAAGTGGAAGGTCAACGCGACGCTCTACGGCAAGCGCGTCGTCGACGTGCACACCGGTGACGACGGACTGCCGCCGCGCTACGGCGTGGCCGTGGACATCGGCACCTCCAAGGTCATCGCCTACCTGTTCGACCTCGAGCGCGGCACGCTCATCGACCAGGAGGCCATCGAGAACCCGCAGATGCGCTACGGCGAAGACGTCATCTCGCGCATCGACCACGGAGCCACCTGCGAGGCCGCGGCCGACCTCGGCCGCGTGGTCCGCGGCGGCATCAACGAGAACCTCCAGGCGCTCTGCGAGCGCCAGGGAGTCCACCCGCACCACATCTACGACATGACCGTGGTCGGCAACACCGCCATGCACCACCTCGCCCTGGGCCTCTCGCCCGTGGGCCTGGGCCAGGCGCCGTTCGCGCCGGCCGCCGCCGAGCCGCTCACCTACCGCGCGAGCGAGCTCGGCATCGAGATGAACCCCAACGGCGGCGTGCACTTCCCGCCGCCGATCGCCGGCTTCGTCGGCTCCGACGCCCTGGCCGTGATCGCGGCCACGCGCCTCTCGCACAAGAAGCGCCCCGCCATGGCCATCGACATCGGCACCAACACCGAGATCGCCCTGGTCAAGGACGGCCGCGTCACGGTGACGAGCTGCGCCTCGGGCCCCGCCTTCGAGGGCTATCAGATCCGCTGCGGCATGAAGGCCGTGGCCGGCGCCATCGAGCGCGTGCGCGTCACCCCCGAGGGCGAGGCGGTGGACATCCAGACGATCACCGGCAGCGCGCCGGTGGGCATCTGCGGCTCCGGCGTCGTCGACCTGCTGGCCGGTGTGGTCAAGGCCGGTATCGTCGACAAGACCGGCCGCGTCCAGA
>CAIXSE010000495.1 GCA_903921965.1 uncultured Thermoleophilia bacterium
CGTCGCTGTCGTCGGGCACGAGGCGGAGCTTCTTCGAATCGCCGGCGAGCGCGAGGAGGAGCTCGGCGAACGGCAGGTCGTTGTCGAAGCTGAAGGCTGCCTCGGGGCGGCGGAACCGCCCGAAGTCGCCGCTGAGCCGCGGGGCCGTGCGCACGACGTGGGCGTCGCCGTACCCGTCGCTGTGCGGGGAGATGACGACGGCGGTCTCTGGTTCGCCGACGAGCTCGGCGAGGCGTTCCATGGCCTGCTTCGTGGCGGCGATCCTGCCGATCATGGCGCCGCCGACCTCGGGGATGAGCAGCGGAGGGTGGGGACAGATGCAGCCCTGCATGGTGGGCACCTCCAGCGTCCGCCGTCAGATCGTTCCGCGCAGCGTGGTCGAGGTCGCCGCGGTGATGCGCACGTCCACTATAGCACCGGGGTCGGCGGCGCCCTCCACGTTGACGGTGACGTTCTGGCGGGTGCGGCCGCGCAGCAGGAGGCCGTCGCGGCTGGCGCCCTCGACGAGCACCTCGGCGCTGCGTCCCACCCAGCGGCCGTGGGCGGCGAGGGCGAGCTCCTGGGTCAGCGCGATGAGCCGCTCGACGCGCTCGCGCTT
Source organism: uncultured Thermoleophilia bacterium (assembly GCA_903921965.1). The sequence goes on from CAIXSE010000495.1 coordinate 599, forward strand.
GACGTCGTCGGGCACCTGGCCGGGCAGGCTCGCCGCTGCGGTCCCCTCGCGCGGCGAGTACACGAACGTGAAGGCCGCGTCGAACGCGGCGGTGCGCACGAGGCCGAGGGTCCGCTCGAACTCGTCGTCGGTCTCCCCCGGGAAGCCGGCGATGAGGTCGGTGGTCAGCGACAGGCCGGGGACCGCGGCGCGCAGCGCGGCCACACGCTCGAGGTACTCGGCGGCGGTGTACCCGCGGTTCATCGCCGCGAGCACCCTGTCGTCGCCCGACTGCGCCGGCAGGTGCACGTGCTCGCAGACGCTGGGCAGCTCGGCGATCGCCCGGATCAGGCCGTCGGAGAGGTCCTTGGGGTGCGACGTCATGAAGCGCACCCGGCCGAGCCCGGGGACGGCGTCCAGGGCGCGCAGCAGCGCCGGGAAGTCCGGCGCCTCCCCGCGCCCCGCCTGCCGCAGGTCGAGCCCGTACGAGTTCACGTTCTGGCCGAGCAGGGTGACCTCGCGGACGCCGTCGGCGACGAGGCCGCGCACCTCGGCCACGACGGCCTCGGGCTCGCGGCTGCGCTCCGGCCCGCGCACGTACGGGACGATGCAGTAGGAGCAGAAGTTGGTGCAGCCGCTCATGACCTGCACCCAGGCCTGGAACGGCCGGGCGCGATGCGCGGCCAGGTCGCCGCTCATGGCCGGCCCGTCCTCGAAGAACCCGGCTGGGCCGGCGACCGGCTCGACGGCCGCGTCCAGCAGGTCCGGCAGCCGGTGGAGGTTCTGCGGACCGAGCGCGCCGTCGACGAACGGGAAGCGCGCGAAGAAGTCCGCCTGCTCCGCCTGCGGCAGGCAGCCGGTGACGAGCACGACGCGGCCCGGGCGCTCGCGCTTGAGCCGGGCCGCGGTGCCCAGGTGCCCGGCCAGGCGGTCGTCCGCGCTCTTGCGCACCGTGCAGGTGTTGTAGACGAGCACGTCGGCGTCGTCGGGCGCGGCCGTCTGCGTGAGGCCGCGCGCCTCCAGGAGCGCGCGGATGCGCTCGGCGTCGTGCTCGTTCATCTGACAGCCGAACGAGCGCAGGTAGTACGTCCCGCTCATCGTGAGGGCCCGCCGGGGGCGCCGCTCACGCGGCGCCCCTTACTTGGCGATGTCGACAGCGCGGCTCTCGCGGATGACGGTGACGCGGATCTGGCCCGGGTAGTCGAGCTGGTCCTCGATGTCGCGGGCGATCTCGCGCGCCAGCAGCACCGTCGTGTCGTCGTCGATCTCGGCGGGCTTGACCATCACGCGGACCTCACGCCCTGCCTGCATCGCGAAGCACTTCTCGACGCCCTTCTTGCTCTCGGCGATGTGCTCGAGGGCCTCGAGGCGCTGGATGTAGTTCTCGAGCGACTCGCGGCGGGCGCCGGGCCGAGCCGCCGAGATGGCGTCGGCGGCCTGCACGATCACGGCCTCCAC
>CAIXSE010000496.1 GCA_903921965.1 uncultured Thermoleophilia bacterium
GCGACGTACAAGAACACGATGGTGCAGGAGCTCTCGTGGTCGCCGGACGGGGCCACGATCGCCTTCGCGGAGTGGGACCGCAAGAACTACAGCACCGGGATCGTGTACCAGCTGAGCGCGTCGGGGGGCGACGCGCACACGCTGGTGCGCGACGCGCTGTTCCCCGCGTACCGGCCGGCGGGCTCGACGCCCTGACGGGCGGCCTGCCCGCCCGCCGCGCCCAGGCCGGGACGGCCCGCGGCGGCCGACCCGCAGCCCGCGCGCCGCTTATCAGAGTCCCGCGCGCGGTCACGCCGATTCAGGCATTGGGGACCCGGTTTGCCCACAATTGGGACAAAGCTTGCCCGCTTTCACTTCCATCCCGTACACTGTGCACTGATGCACAAGCTCCGGATTACCTAGTCGCACCGTCCGGAGCGTCACTGTTCACCTGGCGGCCGCCCGGCCGCCCCTTTGCGCAGAAGGGCAGGTACGTCGGCAGGATGAGCGCACCCCACCGCACCCTAGTATCAGAGATCCGCGAGGCGACAGGCGTCAACGCGGCCACCTGCTACCAGTGCGGCAAGTGTTCGGCCGGATGCCCCATGGCCTCCGAGTCGGACCTGCGGCCGCACAACATCATGCGCCTTGTCATCCAGGACAAGCGCCAGCAGGCCCTCCACGATCAGTCCATCTGGCTGTGTCTCACGTGTGAGACCTGCTCGGCGCGCTGCCCCAACGCCTGTGACCCGGCGCGCGTCATCGACCAGCTGCGGGAGATGAGCATCGAGGCCGGCGCCGCCGACATGCCCCGCTCCATCGCGGCGTTCCACAAGGCCTTCCTCGAGCAGATCCGCGCCAACGGCCGCCTGCACGAGGTCGGCATGGTCATGCAGTACAAGCTGCGCAGCGGCGAGCTCATGAAGGACGTCACCAACGCCCCGGCCATGTTCTTCCGCGGCAAGCTGGGGGTGCGCGCGCACCGTATCGAGGGTGTCGCCGAGGTCCAGCGCATCTTCCAGAAGTGCGGGGTGACGCCATGAGCACAGCGGTCGACGGACGCATCACCGACTACGCCTACTACCCCGGCTGCTCGCTCCACGGTACCTCCCGGGAGTTCGACGAGAGCCTGCGCGCCGTGGCCGCGGAGCTGGGCGTCGGCCTCACCGAGGTCACCGACTGGAACTGCTGCGGCGCCAGCAGCGGCCACACCACCGACCACCTGCTCGGAGTGGCCCTGCCGGCCCGCAACCTGGCCATGGCGGAGTCGCAGGGCTTCGGCGACGTGATCGCGCCATGCGCCGCCTGCTACAACCGCCTGGCCGCGGCGCGCCTCGCCGTCGCCGAAGAGGAGGGCCTGGCCGAGAGGATGCCCGACATCCTCGGCCGCGCGTTCGACAACAGCGTGACGGTGCACAACGCCCTCACGATGCTGAAGCAGTTCATCCCCGACATCGAGCAGGACGTCGCCGCCGAGCTCTCCGGCCCGAACCCGATCAAGGGCGTCAGGCTGGCCAGCTACTACGGCTGCCTGCTCGTACGCCCCGTCGAGGTCTGCGGCTACGACGACCCCGAGCAGCCCACGTCCATGGACGACATCGTCGCCGCCTGCGGCGCCGAGACCGTCGAGTGGGACTACAAGGTCGAGTGCTGCGGCGGCTCGTTCAGCGTCAGCCGCACCGGCTCCGTGCTGCGGCTGGGCCGCGCCATCATCGAGAACGCCCGGCACCACGGCGCCGAGGCCATCGTCGTGGCCTGCCCGCTGTGCCACTCCAACCTCGACCTGCGCCAGGCCGCCATGGCCGAGCGCGGCGGCGAGCCCATGCCCATCCTGTTCGTGACGCAGGTCGTCGGTCTGGCCATGGGCCTCTCGCCGGTGGACCTCGGCCTCGGCCGCCACTTCGTCGACACCGAGCCGTTCCTCGCCGCCCTCCTCCGCCGCGCCGAGGCGCGCGTCGTCGAGGAGAAGCGCCTCAAGGAAGAGGCCGAGGCCAAGGCGGCGGCCAGGGCCGAGAAGCAGAAGGCGGCGGCCGCCAGGGAGGCCGAGCCGGCCGCCGTGGCAGCCGCAGAGAGCACCGCAGAGTCCCCCGACGCCGGAGGTGACGCATGAGCCGTATCGGCGTCTTCGTCTGCCACTGCGGCGAGAACATCGCCCGCACCGTCGACTGCGCCGCGGTCGCCGAGGCCCTCAAGGACCACCCGGGCGTGGCCTACA
>CAIXSE010000497.1 GCA_903921965.1 uncultured Thermoleophilia bacterium
CAGTTCGGGCCGGTGCTGCAGGCCGAGCCCGCCGCCCCCGACGACGACCAGCTGGCACGCCTGCGCGCAGCTGAGGAGGAGCTGGGCCTCACCCTCATCGCCGTGCAGTACTGATCCGCGCCGGGCGCCCGCCGGCCACGCACGGCGCGGCCGCGGCGCCCCGCCGACGGGGACGGCCCGGCCTCAGGTGTTCACCTGATTACGCCATCCCCTTGCGACCCTAGGTCCATGCTTGTACAGTCGAGCACAAGGGCGCCGAGGGGGCGCCCGCGACCTCGCGCGGGGAGCGCGTCAGGGTCGTTCGGACACCGCGCAGAGCGGCCCGCCTCCGTGAGGGCGTCGGGAGTGTGTGGCTCCCGCCACCCATCTTCACGAAGGCACGGCGCCGTGCGCGCCGCCGCTCTCCCGGGAGCCCGGCGGCACCAGGCCACTTGAGGGGGTGGTGGACAGACCTACTGCAAGGTAAGCCGTACCTTTCGGAGGAAGCATGGGGAGAAGAGCAGTCATCATCCTAGCTGTCGTCGTCTTCGCCGCGATGATCGTGCCGGCGGCGGCGTTCGGCAGTCTCACCAACGACTACGGCATGAACTTCGCCGGTCAGGCCAAGTGCCAGACCTGTCACGAGGCCACCGACGGCGCCAAGTTCACGGCCCTCCACTCGGGGTTCGCAACGCAGGGCATCACGCCCGCGCTGCCGACGAACTGGACCGTCGTCCGCGCCGCGGGCGACGTCCCTCCGAAGCCGGGCACCAAGGGCATCGACGGCCCGATGTTCGACGAGGGCGGCGCCTACCCGCTGAACGTCCCGTGGATCACCCTGGGCAACTACGGCGCGAACTCCGCCACGGAGTACCTGTTCTGGCGCGGCTCCACGGCCACCAACATCATGCCGTGGAACCTGGTCGAGGGCATGGTCGCCGAGCCCAACGGTGAGTGGATCATCGGCGAAGACATGGCCAAGGGCCTCTACGACGTCAAGTACGGCTGCAACCGCTGCCACATGCTCGGCAGCACCTCGCCGCTCGGCTCGGCCACGGCCACCAACACGGTGCCGAACCCGGCGGCCACCATCGCGCCGACGACCACCACGCTCAACGGCTGGTCCTACGACGCATCGGCCACGCCGGCCGGCTTCATCACCGATGCGACCGTGTCGTACCCCGGCATGAGCATCCAGTGCGAGGCCTGCCACGGCACCGGCGCCAAGGTCGCCGGCGGCCACATGGGCACCGGCACCACCATCAACACCGACCTCGAGACGCTGGGCAACTCGCAGGTGTGCGGCCAGTGCCACGGCAGCGCCACCAACGTGGCCGGCACCATGGGCCTGTACGGCTACACACCCAACCAGCCGCTCTACAAGTTCCTCAACACCAACGGCGTCTCGGCCGGCCAGTCGTACACCAAGATCCCGACCGACGAGGAGTTCCTCGCCACGCCGACCGCGTACTGGATGTACCCGAACGGCAGCAACGCCAAGGGCAACCACTACTACTACAACGAGTGGGCTGCCTCCGCGCACTCCTACCGCGCCGCGTACACCAAGGACTCCCCCGAGGCCATGGCCTTCCAGAAGAACGGCGGCGGCGTCTACGCCGTGGTCGCTCCCGCGCAGGTCCGCTTCGATGCCAAGTGCTACGAGTGCCACACCGGCGAGGGCTACCTCAAGAGCAAGGACGCCGAGATCGCCGAGGGCTTCACCCCGACCGCCGACAACGTCGGCCAGATGGGTCAGGAGTGCTCGGTGTGCCACGGCGGCCACCCGTCGGCCGTCGGCGCCGAGGACGTCGTGCGCGAGCCCGACAAGGCCGGAGAGCGCAGCGCCACCGGCCTCGACGAGGGCAACACCAGCATCTGCATGGACTGCCACAACTGGCAGTACGAGGTGCAGGGCACCAAGCCGGTCTACGCCCCGCAGAAGGACCTCGAGGCGCACGGCTCGCCGAGCCACCCGCAGCGCGAGACCTACAACGGGTACTCGATGGTCGAGATCCAGCAGAGCGGGCCCTACATGCAGGGTGTGGAGTGCGAAGACTGCCACATGCCGCTCACCAACAAGAACGAGAACCGCATCTCCCACGGCATGAAGCCCATGCTCCCGGGCGACGCGGAGAAGTGGATGACGGCGGCCAAGTACAACGGCCAGGACAGCTGCACCAAGTGCCACGAGACCGTCAGCCGCGGCGACATGCAGTTCTGGATCGACACCACCCAGGTCGAGGCGATGCACGCTGCCGAGGCCCTCGCCGCTTCCATCGCCAAGGCGGAGAAGCGCAAGGAGTTCTCCTGGACCAAGAAGACGGCCCCCGGCTACATCCTGGTCGGCAAGGCCACCTTCAACTACAAGGTCTACGAGAACGACGCGTCCGGCGGCATCCACAACCCGGACTACGTCGTCGACGGCCTCATGAGGGGCATCGAGCTCGCCGACTCCGTGGGCGGCGGCTTCAAGGTCGTCACCGGCGGCAAGGGCGTCGTCTCCGGCCTCATCGTCAACGGCGACAAGTCCCCCGCCATCGACGGCAAGCTGATCCTCTACAAGAACGGCAAGGCCACCTCGCAGTGGGCCGCGTCGGACTACAAGGGCGGCTTCGCCTTCCCGGCGAAGAAGGGCACGTACTTCGTCACGTGGAAGCGCGCCGCCGAGAAGGCCACCTGGATCATGAGCCAGACGGTGGTCGTCAAGTAGGACAGCCCCAGGACGCAGACCCGGGCCGGCACGGACGGGTGACACGACCGCGGAGGCCCCGGCGGACGCCAGTCCGCCGGGGCCTCCGCGCATCCGGGACCGGCACCGCGGACGGCGACGCACCCGGCCCCGGCGGCGCGGGCGCGCCACGACTTCGCACACCTTAACGCAGACGCAACCGCAATCGTCTGGCGGCCCTCCTTCCCGGGGGGTAGTCTCCCGAACCACCGCCATCGATACGGGAGGCCCCGTGAGCAACGCACGCACGACCGGACGGAAGAAGCGCTCGTGGCTGAAGACCGCACTGTGGGTGATCGGCGCCCTGGTCGTGGTCTTCGTCGTCATCCAGTTCCTGCCGTTGGCGAAGCACTCCAACCCGCCCGCGACGAACCCGTTCGTGTGGTCGGCCCCGGGCGCCGAGGCCGTGGCGAAGGCCTCGTGCTACGACTGCCACAGCAACGAGACGAAGTGGTGGTGGGCCACCCGCATCGCTCCCGTCTCGTGGCTCACCTGGCACGACGTCAGCGACGGCCGTGCCCGCCTCAACTTCTCGGAGTGGACCGGCGCGGTCACCGCCGACCAGATCGCCCGCGCCGTGAACGGCGAGATGCCGCCCGGTCAGTACACCCTCATCCACCCGAACGCCAGGCTCGACGACCGGGAGCGCCAGGTCCTGATCGACGGCTTCACGGCGTCGCTCGCCGACAACGGCGGCGGCTCGGCCACGTCCGCCACCCCCACTCCTGCACCGTCGTCCTCGGCATCCGGCGACGCCACGGCGGTCATCCGGCAGCGGTGCGGCTCGTGCCACTCGCCCGACCCGGCCCTGCAGTTCCACGCCGGCAGCACCGCCGAAGCACAGGCGCTCATCGACTCGATGAAGCAGCGCGGCGCCCAGCTCACGGCGCAGGAAGAACAGTCCCTCCTGGCCTACTACACGCGCTGAGACGCCGGCGGACGGGCCTCGGAGGGTACAACGGCGGCATGGACGACGCACGGAAGAACGGTGGGGCGGAACCTCAGCGGACGGACGCGGGCACGCGCGCGCCGTCCCTGGGGCGGCGCGGCGAAGGCTGGGTGGCCATCCAGGCCGTCCTGTTCGTGGCCATGGTGGCCTGCGGGCTCCGCGGCGTACGCTGGCCGCGGGCCGCGGCGCCGCTCCGCGTGACGGCCGCGGTCCTGCTGCTCGCCGGCGGTCTGGCGCTGTTCTCCTCCGGCAGCGTGCGCCTGGGACGGCTCCTGACGCCCTTCCCGCGGCCCGTCGCCGGCGGCGAGGTGCGGCGCGGCGGCGCCTACGGCCTCGTCCGGCACCCGCTGTACGGCGGGGTCTTCCTCATGGCCTTCGCCTGGGCGCTGCTGACGTCCCCGCTCGCGCTGGTGCCGGCCGCCCTCACGCTGCCGTTCTTCGAGTCGAAGCGCCGGCGGGAGGAGGCGTGGCTGCGCGAGGCGCACCCGGACTACGAGGCCTACACGCGCGAGGTCCGGCGGCGCTTCATCCCGTTCGTCTGGTGACGGCCTCCGCCGCCGGGCCGGCTACTCGCCCAGCGGCGCGCCGCCCGCGGCCGGCGGCGCGGCATCGCGGGCGGCCGGCGACCAGCCCGGCCGCCCGAGCAGGTCGGTGATCCGGCGCGACTCGTCGCAGGCCTCGAGGAGCACGCGCCGCACCAGCAGCGTCATGGGCACGGCGAGCAGGCCGCCCATGATCCCCAGCACCCAGCCCCAGAGGATGATCGACGGCAGGATCACGATGGGGGCCAGGTTGAGCCGGCGGCCGACGAAGCGCCCGTTGCGCAAGGAGCTCGTGACCGCCCAGATGACGACGTACCCCAGGAAGACGAGCAGCGCCGTCTGCCGTCCCCGCTCCAGCAGCGCCAGGAACACCGGCGGGAGCACCGCGACGAAGAAGCCGAGCGTCGAGATGAACGTCATCAGGAACGCGAACAGCCCCCACATGACCGGGAAGTTGACGCCGAGCAGATAGGGGAGCAGCCCGGCGGCCGTCCCATTGACGATCCCGATGACCGCGGTGGCATGGACGAAGGCGCGCATGTCGCGGGTGAACAGCTCGAGGCGCTGGGTGAGAGGGCTCACGCGCGGGGGCGTGCGCTGCATCTTGAGCCGCAGGGTGATGGACTCCGCGAGCATGACGAACACCACGAGCAGCGTGAGACCGACGGCGCCCAGCACGCAGCTCGGCCTGTCCTGGACCGCGTACCCCCGCGCCGGGTTCGCGTACCGGCGGTCGCCCGAGCCGCGGCCCGGGTCCCGGGCGACCTCGACCAGGCGGCGCACCACGTACCTGCCGTTGCAGTCCCGGCGGTCCGCGCCCACGAGCTCCGGCCGGTTGGGGAGCGGCGGGCCCGAAGCCGATGCCGTCGTCCTCGACGGTGAGCCCGAGCCGGATGCGGCCGGCGGGCAGGCGAACCGCGTCGTGCCGGCGAATCCATAGGGACCGTCCCGATGGAGGAAGCATGGGCAGAAGAGATCACGCCTACGACGACTGGTACGACGACGCCGAGCCCTGGCAGGACGACCAGCGCTCACAGGCCCGCCGGCTCGGTCTCGTGCGCGCGCCCGAGGCGCAGGTCGAGATCGTCACGCCGCACGAGTTCGAGGACGCCCAGACGATCGCCGACGGCATCCGCGCCGACGACCTCGTGCTCGTCGACCTGCGCGAGTGCGGCCCGGGGCTGGCCGCCCGGCTCACCGATTTCTGCAGCGGCCTCGCGTACGCGGTGGACGGCGGCATGCAGATCGTCGCCGACGGCGTCGTGCTCGTCACGCCGCGGTGGGTGGACGTCTCCGGCGACGAGTCGGCAGCCGTGCGCCTCCCCGGCTTCTACAACCGGCTCTAGGGACGGCCTCCGGCAGGGCCGGCTCGCCCCGGCCGGTCGCCGTTCCCGCGCGGCCGGCCGGCAAGGCAGCGCCCGAGGACCTCTAGCGGCGGGCAGGCACGGCGATGTACGCGCACGAGCACGACAAGGGCTCGCGGGCGCCGAGTGACGCGCATCTCGCGGAGCCGTCGCGCATCAGGCGCCGTCGCCGCCCCGACGCCGGGGACGCCCACGGTGACGAGCGAGCCGCCTGACCCCGCCCCGGCCACCCGGCCCGCGGGCGTCAGTGGTGGCAGCCGTCGCAGTCCGAGTGGGAGGTGTGGCAGGACAGGCAGTCGGCCATGTCGGCGCCCTGCGAGGCCTGCGCCACGTTCGCGTGCCTCGCCGTCAGCGCCTCGCCCGGCCGGTGGCAGGCGACACAGTGCGTGTTGCTGGGCTTCTCCTCGGATGCCGCGGCCACGGCGTCGACGTCCACGAGCCTGACGCCGTCGGCCGGGCACACGTAGTGCCCGCCCTCGGCGACCGCCTCGGCCGGCGTGTACAGCTTGCCGTCCTCCGGGCAGAACAGACGTCCCTGCATCTCCGCGAGCCGGGACGGGACGGCCGTCTCGCCGCGCCTGTGGCACTCGAGGCAGACCGCCTCGGAGCGCATGCGCGCGCGCAGCTCCTCGAGGTGCGCCCCGGTCCACGGCAGAGCCGCCTGCGACTCGGGGTCGCCGTCGTGGCACTTCTCGCAGTCCCGCACCGAGAACAGCTTGTGCATGGCGACCTGGCGCGGGTCCGTGCTGTGGCAGGTGCAGCCCGGCGGCAGGCCGCCGCCGACGATAGTCGCCGCGACGGCGGTCTGGGACGCGGGCGCCTCCAGCGGCGGCACCGCCGCGGCAGAGCCGCCGCAGGCGGAGGCGGCCGCGGCGGCCGCCACGAGCAGGAGCGCCACGGCGAGGCCGGCCGCTGCCCTCGCGACCAGGCTGCGGGCGGCGGCCACCGTGTGGCGCTCGTCGGTTCCGGAACGGGTACGCATGAGCACGCTCCCGATTCTGCGAGCGTCGTCCGCGGCCGGCATTGACTCGGGTCAAGCCCGCCGCACGTGCGGAAACCCGGCCGGCCGGGCACAACGCACGCACAGCACCGTCATGACCGCCCGGCGACGAGCACGAGCCGCGCCGGCGAGCACGAGGAGGAGACGTGGACCAGTCCAGCCGCTACGCAGACCTCGGCCTCAGCGAGGCCGGCCTCATCGCCGGGGGGCGCCACGTCCTGTGCGCGTACACCTTCAGGCCCAAGGCCGGGTACGGGTTTCTCGCCACGGCCGCCCACTTCGCCGCCGAGTCGTCCACCGGCACGAACGTCGAAGTGTCCACCACCGACGACTTCACGCGCTCGGTGGACGCCATCGTCTACGAGGCCGACGAGGCGGCCGGCGTCATGAAGATCGCCTACCCCCTGGAGCTCTTCGACCGCAACATCACCGACGGCAAGGCGATGATCGTCTCGTTCCTCACGCTGACGATCGGCAACAACCAGGGCATGGCCGACGTCGAGTACGCCAAGATGCACGACTTCTACGTGCCCCCGGACTACCTCGCCATGTTCGACGGCCCCAACCGCAACATCGCCGACTTCTGGCGGGTGCTGGGCCGGCCGCAGGCCGACGGGGGCATGGTCGTGGGCACCATCATCAAGCCCAAGCTCGGCCTGCGGCCGGAGCTCTTCGCCAAGGCCTGCCACGACTTCTGGCTGGGCGGCGAGTTCGTCAAGAACGACGAGCCTCAGGGCAACCAGCCGTTCGCGCCGTACGCGGAGACCATGCGGCTCGTGGCCGACGCCATGCGCAGGGCCCAGGACGAGACCGGACGGGCCAAGCTGTTCTCGGCCAACATCACCGCCGACGACCCGTGGGAGATGGTCGCCCGCGGCGAGACCGTGCTCGAGGCGTTCGCCGGTCTGGAAGACCACCTCGCCTTCCTCGTCGACGGCTACGTCGGCGGGCCGGCGGCGGTCACCACGGCGCGCCGCCGCTTCCCCGACGTCTTCCTGCACTACCACCGCGCCGGCCACGGCGCCGTGACGTCGCCGAGCTCGCAGCGCGGCTACACCGCCTTCGTGCTCTCCAAGATGGCGCGCCTGCAGGGCGCCAGCGGCATCCACACCGGCACGATGGGCTTCGGCAAGATGGAGGGCGACAAGTCGGACCGGGCCATCGCCTACATGATCGAGCAGGACTCGGCCGACGGCCCCTTCTACCACCAGGAGTGGGACGGCATGAAGGCCACCACGCCCATGATCTCCGGCGGCATGAACGCCCTGCGCCTGCCGGGCTTCTTCGACAACCTCGGCCACGCCAACGTCGTGCAGACCTCGGGCGGCGGCGCCTTCGGGCACCTCGACGGGCCCGTCGCCGGCGCCCTCAGCCTGCGCCAGTCGGTCGAGGCGTGGACGGCCGGCGTCGACCTCGTGGCCGCGGCGCGCGAACACCGCGAGCTGGCCCGCGCCTTCGAGTCCTTCCCCGCCGACGCCGACGCGCTCTACCCCGGGTGGCGCGAGGCCCTCGGCGCCGGCTGAGCGGTCGCGGAACGGAGGGAGCGACCATGTCTGCCAAACACCCCGTCATCGCCGTCACCGGCTCGAGCGGCGCCGGCACCACGACGGTCAAGCACTCGTTCGAGCAGGTCTTCCACCGCGAGAGCATCACCCCCGCCGTGGTCGAGGGCGACAGCTTCCACAGGTACGACCGCGCGACGATGAAGGAGGCCATCCGCGCGGCGGAAGAAAAGGGCGAACGGCCCCCGAGCCACTTCGGCCCCGAGGCCAACCTCTTCGGCGAGATCGAGAAGCTCTTCAGGACGTACGGCGACACCGGCGGCGGCAGACGCCGCTTCTACGTGCACAACGAGGAGGAGGCCGCCAGCCTGGGCCACGAATCAGGCACCTTCACCGAGTGGGACGACATGCCGGCCGACACCGACCTGCTGTTCTACGAAGGCCTGCACGGCGGCGTGCAGGCCGGCGACGTCAACGTCGCGCGCTACGTGGACCTGCTCATCGGCGTCGTGCCCATCGTCAACCTCGAGTGGATCCAGAAGATCCACCGCGACACGGCGGCGCGCAGCTACTCGGTGGAGGCGGTCACCGACACGATCCTGCGGCGCATGCACGACTACGTGCACTACATCACGCCGCAGTTCTCGCAGACGCACGTGAACTTCCAGCGCGTGCCGGTGGTGGACACGAGCAACCCGTTCGTCACCCGCGACATCCCGACGCTGGACGAGTCGCTGGTGATCATCCGCTTCCGCGACCCGCGCGGCGTGGACTTCCCCTACCTGCTGGCCATGATCCACGACTCGTTCATGTCGCGGCCCAACACCATCGTCGTGCCCGGCGGCAAGATGGAGATGGCGATCCGCCTGGTGGTGACGCCGATGATCCACCAGATCATGGAGCGCCGGCGCAGCGCCGTGCGCGCCGACCGGCAGTTCTGAGCCGCACGAAGGGCGGTGCCGGCCCGTGGCCGGCGGCGCCCTTCGCCGTTCAGGGGGTCATTGCTCCGCCGGCAGCGGGACCGCCTGCTCCGGCAGCCCGGTCGAGACCAGCAGGAACACCTCGTAGGTCTCGGGGACCTTGCGGCCCGCCTCGGGCAGCTGGTCCATCACCAGGCCCTTCGCGTAGTCCAGGCTCGGCTCCTCGACCACGTGCCAGCCGAGCCCGAGCTTCTCGAGCTCGTCCTCGGCCTCCTGCAGCGTCCAGCCGTCCATGTCGGGCACCTTGACCCAGTCGACCCCCGGCTCTTCGGGCGGGTCGATCTCGGGCGGCCAGACCGTGGGGCTGGGCGACGGCGTCGCGGTGGGCTTCGGCGTCGGGGTCTTCGTCGGCTTGGGTGTCGCGGTCGGCGTGGGCGACGGGCTCGGCGCCGGCCCCAGCGAGACCAGCAGCCCGACCTCGGACCCGGGAGCCACCTCGCTGCCGGCCGAAGGTTCCTGGCCCATCACCACATCCTTCTTGACCTTGGGGCTGTACGCCTGCGCGATCTTCACCGTGAGCCCCAGGTCCTCGAGCTCGGCCGTCGCCTTCGACTTCGTCACGCCGGCGAGGTCGGGCACCGTGACGGTGACGGCACCCTTGCCGAGCGACACCTCGATGAGCACCTCCGAGAGCGGCGCCACGACCTCTCCGGCGCCGGGGACCTGGCCGGCGACCACGCCCTCCGCCACCTTGTCGCTGTAGGCCTCGACCGGCACGGCCTTGAGGCCGGCCCCGGCGAGCTTCTGCGTCGCCTGCTCCTCGCTCAGCCCGGTGACCTTGGGGACGGTGGTCTCGGTCGGCACGCCCTTCGAGACCAGCAGGCCGACGCTCGATCCGGGCTCGGCCTGCTCACCCGGGGCGGGCAGCTGGCCCATGACCTGACCGGCCGGGGCCCGCAGGTCGTACTCCTCCTCGGTCTCGGACGAGAGCCCGGCGCCGGCCAGCGCCTGCCGCGCCTCTTCGACGTCGAGTCCCATGACGTTCGGCACCTCCACGGTGCCGGGCCCGCTCGAGACGGTGAGCTTGACCCCGGAGCCTTCGTCGGCGCCGGCGCCGGCGGCCGGGTCCTGGGCGGTCACCGTGCCGGCCGCGAAACCCGCGTCGGCGACCTGCTCGATCCCTCCGACCACGAGGCCGGCGCCCTGCAGCGTCGCCGTCGCCTGGTCCTGCGTCTGACCGGTGACGTCGGGCACGGTGACCGAGGCGCCTCCCGACGAGACGAGCAGCACCGCGACCAGCGCCGCGGCGACGAGCGCCAGCACGACGACGATGATGATCCAGCCCTTGCGCGACACCCCGACCTCCCCCGCCGTTGCCAGACCCGGACCCTTTATAGCAGGCCGGTCGAGGTCCTCACCAGCAGTCCGGGACGCCGGCGGCACCGCGGACCGGCGGACCCCCGGGCGGCTCGCGCCGCGAGGACGAGCCGCGCCCGCCGCCGCCCGTCAGGAACCGCGCTGGAAGAGCCTGCGCACGGTGCTGATCGGGACCGCCAGGTACAGAGCGATCAGCAGGTACAGGGCCAGGCCGACGTACGGCATGAGGGACCCGAGCCCGAGGGCGACCGCGTAGAAGATGAGGCTCGGGGCGAGCTGGTACTTGAGCCGCGACTCCTCGCTCTCCTCGTCGGCGACGTCGGTGCCGAAGAGGCCCTCCTTCTCGGCGTGGCGGGCGAGCACGTAGAGCATCACCGTCTGCATGAGCAGCATGATGCCGAAGAACACCACGGCGACCCGCTCGCCCGCCCGGTCGCCGGCGTACTCGCCCATGAGCCCGGTGGGGAACGGCAGCAGGGCGCAGAAGAGCAGCAGGACCAGGTTGAGGCGCATGAACGCGCCGTCCACCTTCTGCAGGCCGTCGATGAGAGCGCTGTGCTCGATCCACACCGCACCGATGGTCATGAAGGCGACGAAGTAGGAGAGGATCATCTGCCGCTCCAGCCAGAGCTCGCCGAGCAGCTTGGTGCCGGCGACGTGCGGCACGGCGATCTCGAGCACGAGCAGCGTGATGGCGATGGCGAAGACGCCGTCGCTGAACGCCTCGAGGCGGTTCTTCCTGTGCGTGCGCTTGGGTCTGCGGCCCTGGCTCACGGGCGCCCTCTCACGAAGGTGCCCGGCGGGCGGCCGGAAGGGCCGCCCGCCGGGCACCGTGCTGCTGTCTCAGGCGGTCTCCGCCTGCTTCTTGTGGTGCTTGGCGCCGAAGGCGTGCTTGAGCTCGGCCTCCTGCTCGGCCGAGAGGTTGGAGCGCACGAGGGTCGCGTTGGTGCCCTCGATGGCGGCCATGAACTTATCCTCGGTGAGCTGCTCGATGACGAGGAACCAGCCGGCCTTGCCCGGGGGCACGGCGTCGCCCATCTGCTCGAGGACCTGCTTGTCGATGCCGGTCTTGCCCATCTTGCCGAAGAGGGCCCCGAGGCCGGCGCCGATGGCGAGGCCGAGGAAGGGCATGAAGAAGATGAGGCCGAAGAGCATGCCCCAGAAGGCACCGCCGAGGGTGCCGGCGCCGACCAGGTGGTCGCCGTGCTTGACGTGGGGCTTGCCGTCGGGGTCGCGGACGACCTCGGCGGCGTCGCCCAGCTGGACGATCATGTCCTTCTGCAGCTGGGCGAGCTTGAGGCCGAAGCGGTCGGCCTCCATCTCGTTCTCGAAGCCCAGCACCATCATCTCGCTCATACGCACGCTCCCCTTCAGTCGACTGCCGGTCTGCGGACTCTACTACGCGGGCAGGCGCGGCGCTCCCGCCGGGCCGGCGGCGCGGCGGACGGCGCGGGCAGAGGCGCGACTCGCCCGGGGCCACGCCCGCCGCCCGGTGGGGATTCCGCAGGCGCGGCGGTTCCTGTAGGCTCGGCGCGAAGCGGGCCGGCCGGGGACGCCGGGAGGAGGGCTGCGTGGGCACCGTCGAGTGGATGGTGGTGGTACTGGTGGTGGGCGGGCGGCTCGTGCTGCCGCTCTTCATCCCGTACTTCCCGGTGCCGGCCCTCGTCGCCTGCATGATCCTCGACTCGGCCGACCAGAGCATCTTCCAGCAGTTCCCCAGGATCCCGCTGGAGGGCTACCAGTCCTACGACAAGGCGCTGGACGTCTACTACCTCTCCATCGCCTACCTCTCCACCCTGCGCAACTGGACCAACCAGATCGCCTTCCGCATGGCCCAGTTCCTCTTCTACTACCGCATGGTCGGCGTGGTCAGCTTCGAGCTCACGCAGTGGCGCCCCATCCTCTTCATCTTCCCCAACACGTTCGAGTACTTCTGGCTGTTCGTGGAGGCCGTGCGGCTGGGCTGGAACACGAGCCGCATGGGCAAGTGGACGGTGATCCTGGCGGCGGCCGGCATCTGGATCTTCATCAAGCTGCCGCAGGAGTGGTGGATCCACATCGCGGAGCTCGACATGACCGACTTCATCAAGGAGACGCTGTTCGGCGTGACCGCCGACACGGGCTGGGGCGACGCCATCGCC
>CAIXSE010000498.1 GCA_903921965.1 uncultured Thermoleophilia bacterium
GATGAGCTGTGAGGGCGTCTCCTCCCTGCCGGCTCGCAGCGCGAAGAACTCCGTGAACTGCACTTCGTCGCGCACCCTGCCACCCAGCAGGTCCACGAGGGGCACCTGGGCGCGGCGGGCACGCAGGTCCCACAGCGCAAGCTCTATCGCCCCGAACGCGCGACGCGACGCGACGTCCTCCGACCACAGGCTGAAGCCCGTGCGGCTGACGCAGCGTGCCTCCGCGTCGTTGAGGGACTCGACGTCGAGGCCGGTGAGCCTCGCGGCCAGACCGTCCACGACGGCGGACAGGTCTCCGTGCGGGCTCTCGCCGATGCCGGTCACACCGTCCTCGTCGGTGACCTCGACGACAGTGCTGGTGAAGCTGTGCAGGAGGCCGAAGGAGAAGCGGTACGGCGCCACCATCGGGACGTTGACGGGAGTGGCGCGGATGCTCGCGATCGCCGGCATGACGCAACGCTAGGCGAATCGCCCGGGGGCGGCAAGCCGCGGCGCCGCACGTTCCGTCCCGTATTCCGGACGGCGCTGGCCTCCTGCTGTTCTCTCGCCTGTGCAGACTCATCATGGTCTGGGCCGTGGCCGGCGCGGGCTCAGACGCGCGCTGGCGGGCCTGCGACGCGGCTGGCATACTGCGCCCACTGCAGTCTGGCGAGAGACGAGGACCGAACACGTGGTCGAGCCCGATCTGATCGGCGAATCGTTCGACACGGCCATCATGGACGAGACGATGGCCAAGGAGCTGCTCGGGCCGGGCAGCGGCAAGGAGCGGCCGCACCAGTGGCGGCTCTACTGGCGCCGCCTGCTCAAACGGCCGGCGGCGCTCGTCGGCACCGTCATCTTCTGCTTCTTCCTGTTCCTCGCCGTCTTCGGCCCCTGGATCGCGCCCTACGACTACCAGGAGCAGGACGCCAAGCTCCGTCTGGCCACCCCGACCCTCTCGCACCCGTTCGGCGCCGACCAGTTCGGCCGCGACATCTTCAGCCGCGTCATCGTCGGCACGCGCAACATCTTCCTGCTCGGCGGCCTCGGCACCCTCGTCGCCGTGGCCATCGGCACAGCGATCGGCCTCGCCTCCGGCTATGTGGGCGGCACCACCGATGAAGTCGTGATGCGATTACTGGACGTGCTGCTGTCGTTCCCCTCGCTGCTGCTGGCGCTCGTGCTGCTCAGCACCGTGGGACCGTCCAATCTGAACATCGTGTTCGTGGTGGCCATCCTCTACATCCCGATGGTCGCGCGGGTGGTGCGCAGCATGGTCCTCGACCTCAAGAACAAGGAGTTCGTCGAGGCGGCTCGCGTGCGCGGCGAGACGCGCAGCTACGTGCTGTTCCGCGAGATCCTGCCCAACTCGCTGCCGCCGCTGCTGGTGGAAGCCTCGATGCGCTTCAGCTACTCCATCTTCCTGGTCGCCTCGCTGGGCTTCCTGGGGCTCGGCGTGCAGCCGCCGTCGCCCGACTGGGGGCTGCAGATCAACGAGGCGCGCAACTTCTTCAGCATCGCGCCGTGGGTCCTGCTCTTCCCGGCCTGCACCATCGCCGTGCTGGTGATCGCCACCAACCTGATGTCCGACGGCCTGCGGCAGGTCATGCTGCCGGGCGGCGGGAGGAACTGAGGTGGCGACGGCCGTGCAGGTCCCGCCCGAGGGCGCGGCGCCCGCGGTGGCTCCGCGCCCCGTGTTCGAGGTCGAGGGCCTCAGCATCCGCTACCTCACCGAGCTCGGCGACCTCGACGCCGTGCGCGACGTCTCGCTCACCGTGCACGAGCACGAGAGCTTCGGCCTCGTCGGCGAGTCCGGCTCCGGCAAGTCCACGCTGGCCATGGGCGCCATCCGCTACCTCGCGTCGAACGGGCGCGTCACCGGCGGCAGCGTGCGCCTGAACGGCCAGGAGCTCACCGGCCTCGCGC
>CAIXSE010000499.1 GCA_903921965.1 uncultured Thermoleophilia bacterium
AGGAAGGCGTTGTCCTCGGGCTTGCCGGCGATGACCCGGGCCATCACGTCGCCGAGGTAGGCCGAGAGCGCGACGCCGTGCCCGCAGTAGCCCATGCTGTAGTAGAGGCCGTCGAGCTTGCCGAGGTGCGGGTCGAAGTCGCGCGTCATGCAGACCTGCCCCTGCCAGGTGTACTCGACCTTCGCCGCCGCCAGCTGCGGGAAGTACCTGACCATCTCTCGCGCGAGGATCGCGCCGCTCTGCATCGCGGTCAGCGGGCGCCAGGCGGCGCGGCCGCCGAAGACGAGGCGGTCGTCGGCCGAGAGCACGAAGTAGAAGAGCATCTTCTTGGTGTCGTAGCAGATGCGCCTCTTCGGCAGGATGCTGAGAGCCAGCTCCTCGCCGAGCGGCTCGGTGGCGATGATGTGGCTGCCCACCGAGACGACACGGCGCTTGAACGTGGGCGTGACGTCGCCGGTGTAGCCGTTGCTCGCGACGAAGACGTCGGCGGCCGCGAGCGTCCCGCGCGAGGTGGTGACCGTCCAGCCGCTGCCCGTGGGGGTCAGGGCCTGCACCGCGGTGTGCTCGAAGATCTGCGCCCCGGCCCGGAGCGCCGCGGCGCCGAGCCCGCGGGCGAAGAGGTACGGGTTGAGCGTGCCGGCGAACTCGTCGACCATGCCGCCGTGGTACAGGTCGCTGCCCAGCTCGTCCCGCTGGCGGACGGGCGGGACGAGGTCGACGGGGTAGTCGAACGTGTCGGCCAGGTACTTCTGGTAGGCGGCGTAGCGGCCGAAGTGCTCGGGCCGGCAGCACGCCACGTACTTGCCGCACATCCTCCAGCCGCAGTCGATCCGCTCCGCCTCGACGAGGTCGCCGACGAAGGTGACCGAGTCCTTGGCCGCCTGGAAGAGGCGGGCGGCCGTCTCGGGTCCGTACTCCTTCGTCCAGCCCGCCGGGCCGCGTTTGCCGCCCACCGAGACCTGCCCGCCGTTGCGCCCGCTGGCGCCCCAGCCGACGGTCTCCGTCTCGAAGACGGCGACGGACGCTCCGCCCGCGGCCAGGGTGCGCGCCGCCGAGAGGCCGGTGAGGCCGCCGCCGATGACGGCGACGTCCACGGCCTCCGGGAGCGGCGCGCCGGCCGGCGGCTCTTCGGCCGTGCACTCGCGTTCGGCCCGCCAGAAGACCTGCTCGATCATCGTGCACCTCCCCGTCGCCGGCGCCGCCGGCCGGACCCGCCTGCGGCCGGTCCGGCGCCCCGGCGCCGCGCTTCTCCGCAGACGATGCTATCGCTCGGCGGGCCGGCACTGAAGGGGGCCGCCTCCCTGCCGGGGCGGCGGCGGTTCGCTTCTCCGCCGCCGAGCCGTGATACTCGCCCCCTGACCGACGCGTACCCAGCGACGCCCCCGCGCCTGCCGCGCGGCGCGTCTTCGACGAACGGAGCCCCATGAGCGCCAGCGACCAGGACAGGCCGGGCACGAGCGACGAGCCCGCGGGCGCGGGCGGGGCGGGCGCCGCGGACGCACCGGCCGCCGCCGCGGCGGAGTC
>CAIXSE010000500.1 GCA_903921965.1 uncultured Thermoleophilia bacterium
ACGATCGGGCCCTCGACGCGCGAGTTCACGCCGAGCAGCACGAGCGTGCCGCCGGCCATGTACTCGCCGAAGAAGTCGCGCGCCTTGCCGCCGCAGACGACGGCGGGGCCGGCGCCCTCGCTGGCCTTCATGTGGATGCCGGCGCGGTAGCCGGCGTCGCCCTCCACGAGCACGCGGCCGCGGCGCATGCCGTAGCCGAGCACGTCGCCGGCGCTGCCGTGCACGATCACGCGCCCGGAGTTCATGGTGTTGCCGACGCCGTCCTGGGCGTTGCCGAAGATCTCCACGGTGGGGCCGTCCATGAACATGGCGACGGCTTGGCCGGGCGTGCCCTGCACCTCGATGCGCAGCGAGTCGCCGCGCAGGCCGGTGCCGATGTAGCGCTGGCCGTTGACGTTCACGAGGCGCACCGTGGTGACCCCGTCCTGTACGGCGGCGCGCACGGCCTCGTTGACGGTGCGG
Organism: uncultured Thermoleophilia bacterium; assembly: GCA_903921965.1. Next base: position 463 of record CAIXSE010000500.1, read on the forward strand.
TAGTACACGCCCTGGCAGTCGATGGTCGCGACGTCGCCGTCGCGCGCGACGGGTGGGGCTTCGGTGGTGTGGCCGAAGGGGCGCTTCGCCGCGGCCGGGCGCTCCGGGGTGGTCGCGAGCATGTCGTCCTCCCTGTTCAAAGTCCGGCCGGCTTGACGCCGATGATCTCGCAGGTCTGCGCGTCCAGCCCCACGGCGCGCAGGCGGTCGCGGCTCCCGCGCAGCGACTCGATGGCGTTGACGCCGAGGGCGCCGAGGATCTCCTGCAGCTCGTGGCTCCAGGCGGTGACCAGGTTCACGAGCCGTTCGGCGCCCCACTCGGGGTCGAGGCGCCGGGTGAGCTCGGGCTTGTGCGTGGTGAGGCCCCAGCTGCAGCTGCCGGTGTGGCAGCCCTGGCAGAGGTGGCAGCCCAGGGCGATCAGCGCCGCTGAGCCTACGGCCACGGCGTCGGCGCCCAGGGCGATCACCTTGGCCAGGTCGGCCGAGGAGCGGATGGAGCCGGCGGCGATGATGCTGGCCCGCTGGCGGATGCCCTCGTCGCGGAGGCGCTGGTCGACCACCGCGACGGCGATCTCCAGCGGGATGCCGACGTGGTCGCGGATGATCTGCGGCGCCGCGCCGGTGCCCCCGCGGAAGCCGTCCAGGTACACGTAGTCGGCGCCGGCGCGCACGATGCCGCTGGCGATGGCGGCCACGTTGTGCACGGCCGCGATCTTCACGCCGACCGGCTTGTAGCCGGTCGCTTCCTTGATCGAGTAGATGAGCTGCCGCAGGTCCTCGATGGAGTAGATGTCGTGGTGCGGCGCCGGCGAGATCGCGTCGGACCCCTGCGGGATCATGCGCGTGGCGGCGATGTCGCTGTCGGCCTTCTCGCCGGGCAGGTGCCCGCCGATGCCCGGCTTGGCGCCCTGGCCGACCTTGATCTCCACGGCCGCGCCGCGGTTGAGGTAGTCGGTGTCGACGCCGAAGCGGCCGGACGCCACCTGCACGATGACGTTCTTCTCGAAGGGGTAGAGGTCGGCGTGCAGGCCGCCCTCGCCGGTGTTCATGAGGATCCCGAGGCGCTGGGCGGCCATCGCCAGGCTCTTGTGCACGTTGAGCGAGACGGAGCCGTAGCTCATCGGCGCGAACACGACCGGCACGTCGAGGCGGATGCCGGCGGCGAACCCGCGGCGGTCCTTCAGCTTGAAGCCGCCGTCCGCGCCGCACTCGACCTCCACGCTGTCGGGCTTGCTGCCCAGGTAGGTGCGCAGCTCCATCGGCTCGCGCAGCGGGTCGATGGAGGGGTTCGTGACCTGGCACGCGTCGAGCACGAGGTGGTCGAAGATGTTGAGGTACGGGCGGTCGTTGCCCATGCCG
>CAIXSE010000501.1 GCA_903921965.1 uncultured Thermoleophilia bacterium
CACCACGTAGCGGGTCTTGGCCGCGTCGAGCACGCCCCAGGGGCTGGCGACGTGCAGGTCGAGCGCCTCTTCGGGGTCCGTGAGCGCGTCGATGCGGTCGTCCTCGCCGCACGACATGTGGTCGGCGCCGAAGGGGTTGACCGCGTACATGAGCGCGAAGGTCTGCTTGACCTGGGGCATGTGCGCCGGGATGGCGAGGCCCTTGACCTGCATGGCGAACTCGGCGGCGCCGGGGCCGAACACGGCCAGGCAGGCCTCGAAGCCCTCGGCCAGCAGGTCGCCGATGCCCTCGCGCTCGCCGATGCGGCGCACCAGCTCGAGCAGGGCGGCGGCGTCGCCGAAGCGCGGCTCGAGCCCGTCCAGCAGCTCGGCCGGGACCAGGCCGTGCTCGCAGCACTCCATGAGGAAGGCGATGAGCCCGCCGGTCTGGATCGTGTCCAGCCCGTAGGCGTCGCAGAGCTCGTTGGCCTTGGCGATCGCCTCGATGTCGTCGATGCCGCAGTCGGGGCCGAACATGCCGATCGTCTCGTACTCGGGGCCGCCGTAGGCGGGGTCGAGGTCGTAGCGGCCGCCTCCCTTGACGACGCGCTTGCAGCGCACGATGCAGCTGAAGCAGGTGCCGGGCTTCTCGACCACGCGTGCGTGATAGGCGGTGCTGTCGACCTCGTCCGTGCCCTCGAAGACGCCGCCTGAGAGGTTGCGCGTGATCAGGCCGCCGATGTCGCGCGACCACTCGATCGAGTTCGAGGTGCCGAGCTCGGTGAGCTCCTCGAAGCCGGCGGCCTCGTAGGCCGCCTTGGCGCGGGGCGCGAAGCCCTTGACGGCCTCCTCGTCGAAGTAGGGGTAGCGGCGCTTGCCGCGGGCGACCACGGCGACGAGGTTCTTGCTGCCCATCACCGCGCCCATGCCGGTACGCCCGGCGAAGTGATGCATGCGGTTGCCGGCGCAGGCGAAGCGCACGAGGCGCCGGCCGGCGGGACCGTTCTGCAGGACCTCGGCGCGCCGGTCGCCGAGCTCGGCCCTCACGGCCTGCTCGAGCTCGGCCGGGAACAGCGCCTCGAGGTGGGCGGCGTCGCGCAGCTCGACCTCGTCGTCGTGCACCCAGAGGTAGCAGGGCCTCTCGGCGGCGCCCGTGATCACGAGTGCGTCGAAGCCCGCGTACTTGAGCTGCGGGCCGAAGTAGCCGCCGCACTGCGAGTCGCCGATGCAACCGGTGAGCGGCGACCTGGCGCTCAGGTTGAAGCGCGAGAGTCCGCTGATCGGTGCCCCGGTGAGCACGCTCGGTGCGACCACGAGGACGTTCTCGGGGCCGAGGGGGTCGGCGCCCGCCGGCATCTCCTTGAGCAGGTAGTAGGCGCCGAGCGCCGAGCCGCCGAGGTAGGTGCGGAAGAAGGCCTCTCCGGGGTGCTCGATGCCGACCTCGCCGGTGGAGAGGTCGACGTGGGCAACGCGGTCGTTGAATCCGTAGAGGCTCTGAACGAATCCCGTCATTGGCGCTTCCTTTCCCGCCAAGGTCTGGCGGAGACTGGATGGGCATCCTTCACGCGAGGCAGACGCTGGCGCCGACACAACACAGGTTGTCGGCAGGGCCTGCTCCAGAGCGGGCCCTGCCGCATTCTGAGCCGGTCTCCGCCCTGGCTGCCGGCGCGGCTCAGACGGGGATCTCGTTCTCTTCGACGACGAGCCGCTGGAAGCCGCTGGTGTTCGCCAGCGTGTCCCCGCGCGTCACGCGGTCGGTGCGCGCGTAGACGGCGTTGTAGTCCTCGATCGTCTCGAACCACTGC
>CAIXSE010000502.1 GCA_903921965.1 uncultured Thermoleophilia bacterium
AGGTTGGTGTGCTCGATCTCGTCCATGTCCACGATGAGCACGCGGCCGACGCCCAGCAGTGCGAGGTCCTTGATCAGCTCGTTGCCGATGGCGCCGGCCCCGACCACCATCACGGTGGCGCGCGCAAGCCGCTCCTGGTCCCACCAGTGGATCAGCCTGAGCCGGCTGTACCTGTCCTCTGCACAGTCGAGCGACAACGACCCGGACTCGTCGAACTCGATGCCCGGCGCCGTCGAGTCCCCCGATCCCGAGTCCGGACACGACCCATTCGAGTGGACGGGCGGCAAGTCTGCCTCAAACCCCGACATGCGGCCGGCCCACGCGGCTCAGCCGGCCGTGATCTCGGGCTGCAGGCGCAGGACCTCCCCGTCCGCGATGCCGGCCTCTGCCAGCGTCTGCGCCTCCAGGAGCTGGCGCCCCGAAACCTTGTGGATGAACTTGTAGCTGATGGGGCTCCCGTCCGGCCCCAGGGACGGTAGCCTCATTTTCTCGACAAGCTTGACCATGATGATGCCGACCTTCACATCATCCGGCAGACCGACCTTCTGCTCTTTGTTGCCGGTCGCGTCGACGATCACGACGTTCACCTGTGGCATAGATGTGGCCCCCTTGTCTTTCTCCGTCTTGGACACCCGGCTGACACACTCACCAGTGTCATCAGCGGTGTCACCTGCTGCTCAACCGCTCGATCTCGGCGTCGATCTCGTCGATGGTCACGCTCGCGCTGGCCAGTGCGAAGGCACCTGCCTCAGTGTCGACGGTCGCGGGACTGGCGTAGCACTCGAGGATCGTCGTGTCGGCTGTTCCAATGTCGATGGCGCACGACTCCCATAAGGACTCAAGATGGGTCAGCCGACCGCCGACGAGATTCCCTCCATTTGTGGCCTTGTACTCTTCGGCCAACTGCGCATAGCTGTCCACGATCGGCCCCATCTGAGCCGCCACATAGCTCGCGTCGGAAGCGCTGGAATCCAGCACGGCCTGAGTATCCTCGACCAGGGCGCGCATCTGGGGAGCGTGTTCGACGAAGAACGCGAGCTGCGTCTGCTCAGTGGGCGTGAGAGAGGTGGAATGGCCGCCCGAGACCGCCACGGCGACGATAAGCACCAAGGCGACAAGGCCGATGCCCACCCCGATCAGGATCTTCGCGCTCGAGGAGAGCCTGGCGGGCTGCCCACTGCCTGCGCCCCAGGTCGCATTCGACGCCGACGCCTGCGGAATCGTGCGTGCCGCCTGTGGAGGCATGGCCGTCGCGACCGGCGGGAGACCGGCGGTCACCTGCTGCCCGAAACCGGTGCCTGCGAGCTCGTACGCCCGGCCGCGGATATCGTCCCTGATCCACGACAGGTGACCTTGGCGGTCGTAGCCTACGACGAGTTCAGGGGGGAGCGGTCCGTAGCCCTGCAGGATGAACTGGCCGTCCTCGAAGGTGATGGTCTTGCCGAGCAGCACCGAACTTGGCCCAAACGTCGCGACTAGCACGGCCCCTCCGTCGTCCTCTAGTTGCGCTCGAGTCTACTTCCGTTATCGGACGGCAACGGCAGCAGCGTGAGTGAGGCAATGGATGCGTGTCGGACACTTGGCAGCGGCCGGGCGACGACCCTTGCACCGGAGGATGACGAGACCCCAGTGGCCGATGGCGCAGCAGATGACGAGAACGAGGCCAACAGGACCAAGTTCCATCGGACCCAGGTTCGGCATGAGGCCCCTCCCTGCCCAACGGGTTCGCGGGAGGCCACCCCCGCCCCCACCTCTCCATACTACTGTTCTCTCGAGTGGGACGGAAGGCCGGGGTGAGACCGCACCCCAGAGACGATCCTCAGCCCGCTCTTCCGAGCTGCTCGCCAGCGAGCGCCACGCACTGCTCTCACGCGTCGCCACGCTGCCGCCCCATACACCCTCCGTCACCTGAACGTCCGTACGGCCCATGAGACTGACGCGACCAGACCGTGCTCGGCGACCCGGGACTGCGCCTTGGGTCGCACACGGCCAGGCGCAACGTCGCTTCGTCTCTTGCGTCTTGAGGGGGGCTCGTGGCACCGCGATCCGGTGCAAGGGCGGCGCTCTCCCGACTGATCCGGCGCTCACAGGGGGGTCAAGTCACGGCGGAGGTGGGCGGAAGTGGCTCGGCGGGCGGCTTGGGGTTGGGGACGGGTCGCCGCCGGGTTGCCCCGCGAGAGTCCGTGGAGCCGATGGAGACCCGGCATCGATCGTCTGCGTCGCGTGGTGGCGCTGCGCGGACCGCACCGCTGTGGACGGCCGACGCGACCTCGCCGCGCCCGCCGTGGCTGCGCGCACCTCGGACTGCGCGGACGACACCGGACGTCCAGCCGCGCACGAGGCGGTCTGCCGTGAAGCGGATCCGCGGCGTGCCCGACCCGCTCAGCGGATGACGATGTGGCCTGTGGCGACCTCCCAGAACCCGGGATCCACCAGCACCGGCTCGTGGATGAACAGCGCTCCTCTCGGCCCCGGAAACGAATCCCACACCTGCAGCGCGCCCTCGTAGCCGAGGTACTTCCAGTCGGGGATGCTGGATCCGGTGAACCTGAAACACACCACTCCGGACCGCTCCGCTCCCGGGTCTGGGCCCGCCGCACAGGTCTCGACCAGGACCACCTCAGCCGTGTGCGTGCCGGCCAGCTCGGTCTCCCCCTCGACGTGCAGCCACAGCTCGGCGCTCCCCGGAGCGAAGGCGCGGATCCTGAAGTCCATCGTGCACGGGTCCGGCGCGCAGCCGACCGCCGTGCCGGCCGCGACGACCATGGGGCGCTGACCGGCGGCGCTTCGGGGGGCGGCGGCGTCACGAGCCACGGACCGTCGCCGGCGCAGTAGTACTATGACCGCGGGCCATGCGGTGGGTCGCGAGGTGGGGACGGAGCACCCGACGGCCGACGGGAGGCTCCGTCTCGAGACGGTCCCCCGAGCCGTTCTCGGGGATGGACAGGGGGCGGATCGGCGGCGCGCACACCACGAAGGAGGGGACGATGTCGGCGCAAGCCGCACGGGAGGCGCTGGAGCGCCTCAAGCACGACCAGGCGTTCAGGGACGAGCTCGACGGGATGGACGATCCCGCCGAGAGGCTGGCCGCTCTCAAGGCGGCAGGCTACGACTGCAGCGCGGAGGAGCTGGCGCACGAGGCGGGTCTGCTCGATGACCGGGACCTGGACGCGAGCGGCGGGCAGATACCGCTGCCGACCTGCCTGGTGGTCTGCAGCTGGGTGACCGGCTGAGGCGTAGCCGGGTCCCGGGGTGCGTACACCACACGTCACTCCCTGCCGGCCGCGGGATCGGCCTGGCGCTGACCGCCGCGGGCGGGGCCGAAGCGCTCTCTTCGGGCTACTCCGCCGCCTTCACGGACTGGAGGACGACGAACCCGGCGGCGGCGGCGTTCTGGCGGGCGCGCGGCTTCGAGCCCTACCTCTACAGGCTGGTCCGGCGCCTCCCGCCGGGGGCGACGCAAGCCCCGCCCGGCCGGCCCGGTCCTCCCTGACGACGGCGACGGAGGCGTTCTCCCAGCTGGGCCGGCGACGCACGACGGGGTCGAGTACAGCGGGCGGCCGGGTCGAGTACGACGGACGACCGGGTCCGGCGGGCGGCCCGCGCGCCACGCCCACGGCTGTGTCAGGATGGTCGCCCACCATCGACTCGAGTGCGCCTGCAAGGAACGCGGCCCCCCGCGACCCAGCCGGCGGAGGAGGCTGCGATGACGCCGGCCAAGCCGACCAGCGAGCCAAAGGAACCCGGCAGGTACGAGCCGCTGACGGCGTACCTCAGGGGTCAGAGTGAGACCCGCGTCACCGTGACGTTCGACCGGCTCGCCGAGATCCTCGGCTTCAGGCTGCCGGCGGCCGCGCTGAACCACGCCGAGTGGTGGCAGGAGGGGGGCGGCCACCCGCAGGCACGGGGCTGGCGAGACGCCGGCTGGTCGTTCGTGAAGACCGACCGCCGGGAGCAGAGCGCGACGTTCCGGAAGGACGAGCCCGCAAAGCGCCGCGGGGCGAAGGGGCCCGCGGCTGCGGCGAAGCCGAAGGCGGCCGCCGCGAAGCCGGGTGCCGCCCGGAGGTCGGCGGCGGCGAGTCCGGCGCCCGGCACGAAGCGCCTCCTCGCGTCCGCGCTCATCCTCATCCCGGACAGCACCCGGATGCGGCGCGGCGGCGACCCGTCGTGGCGCCGCCAGGCGACCGCGCTCGCCCTGCTGGGAGCCGCCGGCGACGCGCTCGGCGAGGCACGCAGGGAGCTCGCCGAGCTGACCGGCGAAGCGGCCGGGCCCGATCTCGGCGGCGACGGCAACCGCCGAGCCTACCTACCGGCGCTCGAGCGCTTCGACGGCCCGCTGTACACTGCCGCCGGACTTGGCCGGCTGAAGGCCGACGAGCGCGAGACGCTGCGGCGCTCCTGCCTCCTCGTCTCCGGCCTGTACGGACTGCTGACGACGACGGAGCCGGTCCGGGAGTACGGGCTGACCATGGAGGCCCGGCTGCCCGACGGGCGGCCGGTGAGCCTCTGGTGGCGCGAGCACGGGCTCCCTGAGGCGCTGCGCAGCCACGTGACCGGCGGCGGCGTGACCGACGCGTACTGCTTCCTCCCCGCCGCGCACATCGAGGCGCTCGGCGGGCTGCAGATCGACGGTGTCGAGCTCCACTCCTCTGCCTGGGCCGAGGAGGGAGAGGCGCTCGAGGAGCTCGCGGATGCCGTCGCGCGGCTGCTGCGCGAGGGCGCCTGAGGGCCGCGGCCGATGGCTGCCGAGACCGTGCACGCACGAGGCCTCGTGAGCCGGACGCGGCGTGGACAGGCCGGGGCACGACGGGGCGGGGCGCCCTCACGAGCCGAGCTGGCGGCCCCCGAGTGGGTCGAGCAGCGTAGAGGCAGACACCCCACGCGCCGGACGCGGTGCGTCGGACTCGCGTGAACCGGCGAGGATGCGGAGGACCACGATGACCGACGCCACAGAGCACGCAGCGCCCGGGCAGAGGATAGACGTCCCGTCTGTGCCCAACCTCCGCGACCTCGGCGGGTACCCCGTCGCCGGAGGCGGACGAGTGAAGCCGGGGCAGCTGTACCGCTCCGTCGAACTGAGCCACCTGCACGGCGACGACCTGACCGCGATGGCGAGGCTCGGCATCCGCACCGTGATCGACCTGCGCACCGAGGGCGAGCGCTCGACCGAGCCCGACGTCCCGCTCCCCGGCGCGGAGACCGTCGTGTGCGACGTGCTCGCGGACGAGAAGCGCGCCGCGCCCGCGACGATGCTGCAAGCGCTCGAAGATCCCGCCGCCGCCGAGGAGATGATCGGCGGCGGCAAGGGGGCGGCGCTCTTCGAGATGGGCTACCGCGAGATCGTGAGCCTGCCGAGCGCCCTCTCGTCGTACCGCACGTTCTTCGAGACGGTGGCGCAGGACGGACGCCGGCCTCTGCTGTTCCACTGCACGACCGGCAAGGACAGGACGGGCTGGGCGGCCGCCGCGACCCTGCTGTTCCTCGGCGTCTCCCGGGAGGACGTCTTCGGCGACTACCTGCTGACCAACCGCGACCTGCTGCCCGCGCTGCAGCCCATCTACGAGCGCTTCCGCGACGCCGGCGGCGACCCTCGGCTGCTCGACCCGGTGTTCGGCGTCGACGCCGCGTACCTCACGGCCGCGCTCGACGAGATGCACGCGCGCTTCGGGTCGATCGAGGGCTACGTGACCGACGGGCTCCGCATCGACGAGCCGACGCAGCAGCGGCTCAAGCGGGAGCTCGTCGAGCCGGCCGGGTGA
>CAIXSE010000503.1 GCA_903921965.1 uncultured Thermoleophilia bacterium
GCCGCCATGTAGGTCTCTCCCGTCTGGGGGTGCACGCCGGTCACGTTGAACGTGGGGAAGGACACCGAGCAGCCTGCCGCGCCGCGTTCGGGCAGCGCCAACAGCAGGGCCTGGAGCATGAGGTCGGCGACCTTCTGCTCAGTGAGGTGCCGCACGCTCACCGGCGCCGGGAAGACCGGGTTCAGCAGACAGCCCTCGGGGACGTGGGTGGTGACCGGGCGGTAGGCGCCCTCGTTCTGGGGGACGTCCGCGGCGATCATGCAGCGCACCGCGTACCAGACCGACGAGACCGTGGATGCGAGAGGGCAGTTGAGGCTGCCTCGCGTCTGCCGGTCGGTGCCGGAGAAGTCCGCGTGGACGCCGTCTTCGCCGATCGTGACGGTGACCTCGAGGCGCAGCGGCGCGTCGCCGTAGAGGTCGGGGTCCATGAAGCCGACCGCGCGGAACGTGCCGCGGCGCATCCGCCGCAGCCCGTCGCGCACCACGGCCTCGGTGGAGTCCCACATGCCGGCGATGAGCTCCTCCAGGCGGTCGGCGCCGTGCCGCTCGCAGATCTCCGCGAAGCGGCGCTCGCCGGTGCGGCAGGCGGCGATCTGCGCGCGGATGTCCCCGAGGGTCTCCTTGGGGACGCGCACGTTCGCGGCGATGACCTCGAACAGCGCCTCGTCCGGCTCGCCGGCTCGGTACAGCTTGACCGGCGGCAGCAGCAGGCCCTCCTGCCACACCTCGACGGCGTCCGCGGCCTCGCTCGCCGCGGTCTTGCCGCCGACGTCCATGTGGTGCGCGTTGGTCGCCGCGAAGCCCATGTGGCGGTCGCCCGCGAAGATGGGCACGGCGACGATGACGTCGTTGGCGTGGGTGGCGCCGTGGTAGGGGTGGTTGGCGATGAAGACGTCCCCCGGCTCGAGGCCGCCGCCCCCGTACTTCGCCACCACGCGCGCCATGACCGAGGACATCACGCCGAGCTGCGCCGGCAGGTTCTCCGCCTGGCTGACGAGCTCCCCGTGCGGAGCGAAGATCGCGCACGAGTAGTCGAGCATGTCGTAGATGATCGCGGAGTAGGCGCTGCGCCGCAGGGCGCGGCTCATCTCTTCGGCCGCCGAGACCAGGCTGCTGGCCACGACCTCGCGGGTCACGGGATCGGCGTTCACAGGGCCACCTCCACGACGATGGTGCCGTCCTCACGGGCCCGCGCCACGTCGCCCGGCGGGACCCAGAGCGTGGTGTCGAGCTGCTCGACGACCAGGGGTCCCGGGTAGTCGGTCCCGGCGGCGAGGCGGCTCCTGTCGAGCACGGGCGTGTCCATCCACCCCTCTCCACGCACGTACACGGGGCGCCGCCGGTCGTGCTCGTGCCGGGGTGCGATGCGCTCCCTCCAGGCGCCTCGGGGGACGTGACCGACCCCTTCCACGCGCAGGTTGACGAGCTGCGTGGGCTCCTCGTCGGAGTGATGGCCGTACACGCGCTCGTGCGTCTCGTGGAAACGGCGCACCAGTGCGGCGACGGCGTCGCCGCCGGCGTCGAGCGGCTCGTCGCACGGGATGGTGAGCTCGTAGGCCTGTCCGAGGTAGCGCATGTCCGCGAAGCGGCGGAACTCGGTGGACCCGGGCGGTACGCCGTCGTCGAGCAGCCGGCGCTCGGCCTCGCGGCGCAGCCCGGCGAAGAGGCGCTCGGCCTCTGCGAAGTCGGCGTGCGCGGTCGGCGCCAGGAACGAGGCGAGCATGGAGTGGCGGATGTCGGCCATCAGCAGGCCCACCGCCGACGTGATGCCCGGGTGAGGAGGCACGATGACCCGCGGGATGCTGGCTTCGCGGGCCACGGCGCAGGCGTGCATCGGCCCGGCGCCGCCGAACGCGACCAGGGCGAACGCCCTCGGGTCCAGCCCCTTCTGCACCGTGATCACGCGGATGGCGCCGCGCATGTTCGTGTTGGCGAGCGCGATGATGCCCGCGGCCGCGTCCTCCGCGGAGAGGCCGAGGGGCCGCGCGACGTCGCGCTCCACGGCCGCGTACGCGGCGCCGGCATCCAGGGTCAGGTCGCGGCCGAGCACCGTGTCGGTGCCGAGCACGCCGACCACGAGGTCGGCGTCCGACACGGTGGCCAGCCGGCCGCCCTTGCCGTAGCACGCCGGTCCCGGCACGGCGCCGGCGCTCTCCGGGCCCACCCGGAGGCTCCCCCCGGCGCCCACCCTGGCGATGCTGCCGCCGCCCGCGCCGATGGTCTCGATGTCCACCATCGGCGTCCGCAGCGGGTAGCCCTCGACCTCTTTGAGGTGCGTGCGTCCAGGCTCGCCGCCGACCACGGTGGCCACGTCGCAGCTCGTGCCGCCCATGTCGAACGTGACGAGGTCGCGGAAGCCGGCCGACAGGCCGAAGAACGTGCCGCCGACGACGCCGCCGACGGGCCCCGAGAGGATGGTGTTCACGGGGCGCTCCCGCGTGGTGGCGGCCGTCATGAGGCCGCCGGACGACTGCATGACGTGGAGTCCGGCCTCCACGCCGTTCTCGCGCAGGCGCTCCTCCAGGCGGCCGATGTACCGGAACACAGGGCGGATCACGTAGGCGTTCACCGCCGTGGTGCTCGTGCGCCAGTACTCGCGGTACTCGGGGCTGACGCTCGACGAGAGCGAGACCATGCACTCGGGCATGACCTCCGCGGCCAGCTCGGCGACGCGGAGCTCGTGGGCCGGGTTCATGAAGGAGAAGAGCAGGCACACGGCGAGCGTCTCCACGCCTTCGGCGGCCAGCCCGGCGAGCACGCCCCTGACCTCGTCGTCGTCGAGGGGCGTGACCACCGACCCGTCGGCCGCCACCCGTTCCGTGACCTCGCGCCGCAGGTGGCGTGGCACGAGCACCGGGGCGCGGCGCTGGACGACGCTGTACAGCTCCGGCCGCTGCTGCGTGCCGATCTCGAGCACGTCGCGGAAGCCGCGCGTCGTGACCAGGGCCGTGCGCGCGCCCTTGTGCTCCAGGAGGGCGTTGGTCGCGACGGTGGTGCCGTGGACGAGGAAGTCCACCGCCGCCGGCGCCCTCTCGGCCTTGCCGAGCACGGCCTCCACGCCTGCCGCGAAGGCCACCGACTGGTCGGGCACGGTGCTGGGCAGCTTCTCCACCCACACCTCACCGCTGTCGGCGTCGAGCAGGCAGACGTCGGTGAAGGTGCCGCCGACGTCGACTCCCAGTTTCAGCATGTCCGCTCTCCCGTTCGTCGCAGGACCTGCGCGCCGCCGCCGCGGCCTCCGCCGACCGGCGGTCTTCCGGAGAATAATCCGTCTGGACGAATTATTGCGGTGGTTGTAGCATGGCCCGGTCGTCGTGACAAGGGGGCTGTGCCGATGCCGAGACCTGCCGATCCGCCCGGGGGCGCGCTGCGAGGCACGGCCGCGGGCCGCGGGGCCCAGCTTCCGGCCACCGCACAGCGGGTGCTCGACGCGGCGCGGCGCATCATCGCCGAGCGCGGCCTGTCGGCGC
>CAIXSE010000504.1 GCA_903921965.1 uncultured Thermoleophilia bacterium
CTGAGCGGAAGAAGTGGAAGAGGTGACTGCAAACTGGCGGAGGGAGTGGGATTCGAACCCACGAGACCCTTGCGGGTCTGCCGGTTTTCAAGACCGGTGCAATGAACCGCTCTGCCATCCCTCCGGGACCGTCAGTGTAGCAAAGCACGAGGCAGCGGCCGTGCCCCGCGCGCCCGCGTTCGCCGGCCGCGCGCCGCCGCGAGCGTGCCGTCCTCAGTGCACAGTAGAGGCCCGGGCGCTCATCTGGCATACTTGCCAGCCGTGACCGCCCTCTTCATCGCCTGTTCCGACGGCCGCGTGGCCGCCTCGCTCGCCGCTCTCCAGGAGAAGGAGGGCGAGCCGGCCGCCGACCGGCTCCTGGTGCCCGGCGGCCCGCTGGTGTTCACGCAGCCCGGCACCGAGCGGCGCGTCGCGCTCCAGTGCGTACGCACGCAGATCGACGTGCACGGCATCCGCCGCATCCACCTCGTCTCGCACCAGGACTGCCGGTCCTACGAGCGCTCCCTCGGCGGGTTCGGCTTCGACCAGCAGGGCCTGCTTGTGCGCGACCTCAAGCGCGTGCGCGTGCTGCTCGAGAACGCCTTCCCCGAGGCTGACGTGCGCTGCTGGGTGGTCCCGTGGCGCGAGACGGACGGCAACGCGGCGTTCGGCGAGGCCGAGCCGGTCGACTGAGCCAGGCCGGCGCCCGGACTCGGCGAGGAGGCCGGCGCACGCGCGTCGCGTCGTGGCACCGTCGCCGCAGCGGCAGGGGCGCCGCACCGGATCGAACACACTCCGCGAGCCTTCACCCGGCGTACGCTCGCGGCGATGACGCTCGCCATGACACCAGGGCAACTCGAGCGCTCCCGTGCCACGCGCCGCCGTCGTGCGGCGGAGAACGTGGAGCGCCGGCGGGCCAGAGCCGAGGCGGCCTGCTCCTCGGCGCGCCGGGCTGCCGGCGTCTTGCGCTCGGATTCCGGCGCCACCGAGGTCTGTCTGTTCGGCTCGCTTGCCGAGACCGGCGCGTTCGGCAGCTTCTCCGCTATCGATCTCGCTGTGCGCGGGCTGGGGTCCGCGCACCACGCGGCGGTCGGAAGGCTGCTGTCCTTGTCCCGCGACTTCGAGTTCGACCTCGTGGACCTCGACGCGTGCCCTCAGGGCCTGAGCGACGAGATCGTCGGTCGCGGGGTACGCCTGTGAGTCCGGGCGAGTACCGTGCTGCTGCTGCGCGTATCAGGCAGGAACTGCCGCAGCTGGAAGGTGTGCGGGCGCGAGCGATCGCGGCGTGGCCGGGTGCGCCGGCGCGCCCCGCCCACCGAGGCCGCTGCTCGCGGCCGCCTCAGCCCCCGATGACGTCCTTGCCGAAGTAGGGCCGCAGCACCTCCGGCACCGCGATGGTGCCGTCGGCCTGCTGGCAGTTCTCCATGATGGCGATCAGCGTGCGCCCGACGGCGATGCCGGTGCCGTTCAGGGTGTGCACGAAGCGCGGCCCCTTGTCGGTCCGGTAGCGGCAGTTGAGGCGCCGCGCCTGGTAGTCGGTGCAGTTGGAGCAGCTCGTGACCTCGCGGTACTGCGACTGCCCGGGCATCCACGCCTCGCAGTCGAACTTCTGGGCCGCCGGGGCGCCGAGGTCGCCGGCGGCGATGTCCACCACGCGGTACGGGATGCCGAGGCCCTGCAGGATCTCCTCCTCGGCCGACAGGATCAGCTTGTGCTCGCCCTCGCTCTGCTCGGGCAGGCAGAAGCTGAACATCTCGACCTTGTCGAACTGGTGCACGCGCAGGATGCCTCGGGTGTCGCGCCCGGCGGCGCCGGCCTCGCGGCGGAAGCAGCTCGAGTAGCCGGCGTAGCGCAGCGGCAGCTTCTCCTGCTCGAGGAACTCCTCCATGTGCATGGCGGCGAGCGGGACCTCGCTGGTGCCGACCAGGCAGTCGCCGTCCACCGTCTCGTACACCTGGGCGCGGTCGGTGGGGAAGAAGCCGGTGCCGTACATGGCC
>CAIXSE010000505.1 GCA_903921965.1 uncultured Thermoleophilia bacterium
CTTCTCGATGTTCTTCAGCACCTGCCCGCCGAACGGCATCATGATCTCGGCGTAGTAGCGCTTGGCGCCGTCGTACACCTCGTGCTTGTCGGCGAACACGTCGTTGGTGGCGTAGTGCGAGCCGAAGAAGTCGCAGCTGAAGAGGATGCGGTCCTGCTCCAGCCAGGTGCTCATGGTCTCCGGCCAGTGCACCCAGGGCGTGAACAGGAACGTGAGCGTCTTGTCGCCCAGCTCGAGCGTGTCGCCGTCGGCGATGACCCGCACGCGGGTGTCGTCGATGTGCAGGTGGTCGACGAGCATGCCGCGAGCCTTCTCGTTGCAGACCACGGTGAGCCCGGGGAAGCGGTCGAGCAGCGCCGGCGTGCAGCCGGAGTGGTCCTGCTCCACGTGGTTGATGACGAGGTAGTCGGGCGCCGGCAGCGTGTCCAGCTGGGCCATCAGCGTGCGGCAGCGGGCGGGGTCGGCGGTGTCGATGAGGGCGTTCTTCTCGGAGCCCTGGACGAAGTAGGCGTTGTAGCTCGTGCCGTCGGGCAGGGGGATGAGGGCGTCGAAGAGGCGGCGGTCCCAGTCCACCGCGCCGAGGAGATAGACGTCCGGGACGATGATTCTAGGCTTCATGCGGGGACCTCGCAGGGACGGGTCTGGCTGCAGGGACGAGTCTCACTGTCTTCCCGGCAGTATACTCGCGCGCCCCGAGACGGCCCGTCTCACGACCATGGCCAGTGTGGCGCGCGCCGCAAGGCCGCGGTCGCCGACATGGAGGCGGGGCGGCGCTCAGGCCACGAAGAGCCAGAGGGCGAAGCGGCCCGCGAAGAAGACGAGGGCGGCGACCGACACAGCCAGCGCCGCCCAGCGCAGCACAGGGCGGCGCTCGGTGAGCACGGCGAGCGCCACCATGACGGGGAAGGCGATGACGACGAACCGCGGCATGGACATCAGCGGCACCTGCGTCCGCGGCGCGAAGAGCGGCAGGCAGACGATCGCCAGCGCGTACAGGGAGTAGGCGAGCGGGAGACGCCGCCAGGCAAGGCCGAGCAGGGCGACGGCCACGACGAGCGCGGCGAACGACGCCAGGTTCACGACGGCGGTCTCGCGCTGGATGAACGCCAGGGTCTCGCGCACGTAGGCGGGGTCCGGCGGCACGCCGTGGCCGGTGAGCAGCTGGGAGGCGCCCTGGAAGGCTCGCACCGCGGCCGTCCAGACGGTGAAGAAGGGCACGGTGGGCTCGCGCCCCCAGGCGCGCTCGGCCGTGCCGAAGTCGCTGGATGTGGCGAGCGAGAGGTACAGCGCGTAGCCGGCGACGCCGGCCGGGACCAGCAGGAACCACAGCAGCGGCCGGTCGCGGCGCGGGTCGCGCCGGTCGTAGCCCTGCACGAAGAAGAGCGCCATCGGCACGAGGAGGAACACGCCGGCCAGACGCGTGACGGTGGCCACCATCCCGGCGACCGCGGCGAGGGCCCAGCGGCGGCGGCGTGCGAAGGCGAAGCAGGCGACCGAGGCGAGCAGGAACAGCGACTCGCTGTAGACCGACTGGAAGAAGAAGCTGACCGGCGAGAACGCCAGGAACGCGACGGTCCAGAACGCGATCCGCGGCGTGAAGTCCGCCGCCACGAGCCTGTACAGCACGGCGACCGCGGCGAGGAAGAGGACGACCGAGAGCAGCACGCCGGCGAGCTCGTACGCGCCCCCGAGCAACAGACCCGCCACGCGCAGGGCCATCGGGTAGGCGGGGAAGAACGCCGGCGTGTTGTCCGAGGCCTTGTACCCCTCGGCGGCGATGTGCAGGAACCAGACGCCGTCGAAGTGCGCCCACGGGTCAAGGAGGCGGCCGAGCCAGCCGCCGTACACCTCGGCCAGCTCGGGGTACCGCATGATCGGGTGCACCTCGTGCGGGCGCCACAGCAGCGGAGCGAGCACGCCGGCCGCGAACACCGCGAGCCGCGACACGGCCGCCACCAGGAGCGCGGGGACAAGACCGTCGCGGAACGCGGCGGCGGCCGGGGACGGCGCTCCCCGCCCCGGGGCTCCCGCATCGGGCCTCGTAGCCGTCATGTCACTCCTTCCGGCGCCGGCTCGTCGGACGACGCGGCTAGCATACCTGCGGGGCCTGTGTAGACTTGCCCGGGGCCAGCCACAGGGAGGAGCCGGATGGCGGCACGGGAAGCCCGTGCGACCCCGCCGGACGGCGGGTCGGAAACCACAGTCGCCATCTCGCGCCGCGAGTTCGCGCTCCTGTTGGCCGCCGCCGGCGCCCTGCAGCTCATCGTCTGGGTGCTCGTCTATCAGGTCCTGGTCGCGAACGGGTGGGGCTACGTCCCCTGGCTGGGCAGCGACACCGCCATGTACGCCGACCGCGGCCTCCGGGTCATCGGCGGTCAGTGGCCGTACACCCAGTTCGCCTACGAGTACCCACCCCTGTCGCTGATGCTCTTCCTCGCGCCGCCGCTGAAGAGCACGCTGGCGGCGTTCCACGCTTGGTTCGGGGCGCAGATGATCGCCGTCGACGTGGTCACGGCGGTCCTGACCACGGCCGCCGCCACGCGCATCTGGCCCGGCATGGTCCGGCCACTCGCGACCGCGGCGGCGTTCGCAGTCGCAGTCGCCGCCGCCGGCGCCGTCGCGATCGATCGCTTCGATGGCGCCGTGGCCCTGGTGGTGGCGGCCGTCGTCTTGTGCGTCGTGACGGCGCGGCCCGTACTCGGCGGACTCGCCACGGGGCTGGGCTTCGCCCTGAAACTCACGCCCATCGTGCTGCTCCCGCTGGTGTTGCTCCACGCCGGGAGCCGGCGGACGGCCTGGTGGGCCGCGGCGGCGGCGCTCGCGGCGGCCGTGCTCCCCTGGGTCCCCTTCCTCGCGCACGACCCCTCGGGAGTGAGACGCAACTTCCTCGGCATGCAGGTGGGCCGCGGCCTCCACATCGAGAGCGTCGCCGCCTCGCCCTACCTCGTCGCCCAGGCTCTACGCGGGGACGCGGTGCACATCGTGCTGCCGTCCGCGTCGCTGACCATCGACGGGCCGGGCATCGGGGTCGTCGCCGCGCTGGCCCCGTTCACCACGCTGGTGCTCCTGGTCGTGGTCTACGGCGTGGTGTGGTCGAGGAGGAGAGACCTCGCCGGGAGCCTCGAGCCGGTGCCGTGCGTCGCCCTCGCGGCCATGCTGGCGACGCTGTGCGGCAACAAGGTGCTCTCACCGCAGCACCTCCTGTGGATCCTGCCGCTCGTGGCGCTGTGCCTCGCAGGGCGGCCGGTCCTGCCCAAGGTCGCCGGCGGCCTGCTGCTCTGCGCACTGGTGCTCACGCAGGTCGAGTACCCCGGCATGTACTGGGACCAGGTGGACCTCGCCACCCCGGCGCTGCTGGTCCTCGCCGCACGCAATGCGCTGCTCGTCGCGACGTTCGTCGTGGCGGTCGTGGCGCTGCGGCGGTCCTGGGGCACACCGGGGCCGGCCGAGGGCGACTCCGCGGTCCCGAGGGACGGCGGGCGTCCGCCGCGATAGGCCGATGCGCTCTCCCTCCCCCAGACACGGCCGCGAGTTCGGTGTGCTCGCCCTGGCGACGATCGCCCCCATCTGGGGGTACGGCTGGGTCGTCAGCAAGGTCGCCCTCGAGTACGCCGACCCGTTCACGTTCGCGGCGCTCGTCTCCGGGCTCGGGGCGGTGTGCCTCTTCGTCCTGC
>CAIXSE010000506.1 GCA_903921965.1 uncultured Thermoleophilia bacterium
CCTGCTCGAGCCGCGCCGCCGCGTCGCGGAAGGCGCCGACGCCCGGCAGCACCACGGCGGCGGCGGCGCGCAGCCCGGCCACGCTCGCGGTGACGCGCACGTCGGCGCCGCTGCGCTCGAGCGCCTTGGCGACGCTCGCCAGGTTGCCCATGCCGTAGTCGACGACGGCGACTCGCGGCGGGTCGCCGCCCGCGCCCGGTGCCGTCACAGAGCGCCCTTGGTCGACGGCACGTCCTGTGCGCCCTCCTGCCGCAGGCACGCCTGCCTGAGGGCGCGCGCGAACCCCTTGAACACGGCCTCGACGATGTGGTGGGCGTTGCTGCCGGCCAGCAGGCGCACGTGCAGGGTGAGGCCGGCCTGCATCGCGAGCGACTGGAAGAAGTGCGAGGCGAGCTCGCCGTCGAAGTCGCCGATGTGCACGCCGGAAAGGCGCAGGTCGTCGGCGTAGAAGGGCCGTCCGGAGAGGTCGAGCGCCACGATGACCAGGGCCTCGTCCATGGGCAGCGTGAAGGACCCGTAGCGCTGGATGCCGCGCTTGTCGCCGACCGCCTCCCTGATCGCCTGCCCGAGGGCGAGGGCGACGTCCTCGACGGTGTGGTGCGCGTCCACGTGCAGGTCGCCGTCGGCCTTCACCTCGAGGTCGAGGCCGCCGTGGTGGGCGAGCAGGGTGAGCATGTGGTCGAAGAAGCCGATGCCGGTGGCGATCCGGGCCTGCCCGGGGCCGTCGAGGCAGATGGTCACCGCGACGCGCGTCTCGGTGGTGGCGCGCTCCACGGTGGCACGGCGGTCGTCCATGCAGTCCTCCTCGGTCGGCTCGGGTCAGTCGGGGGCGGATGACGCCGGCGGTGGGGCGGCGCGCAGCCGCGCCGAGCGGGCGTGGGCGCGGAGGCCTTCTTCGTCGGCGACGGCGGCGACGTGCGGGGCCAGGGCGGCAGCCGACGCCGCGTCCAGCTCCACCACCGCGACGCGCTTCTGGAACTGCTCGACGGAGAGGCCCTGCGCGAAACGGGCGGAGCCGCCGGTGGGCAGCACGTGATTGCTGCCGGCGGCGTAGTCGGCGAAGGCCGTGGCGGCGTGGCCGCCGACGAAGACCGCGCCGGCGTTGCGGATACGCGGGACGAGCGCGGCCGAGTCCCGCAGGTGCAGCTCGAGGTGCTCGGGGGCGAACTCGTTGCACAGCGCGACGGCCGCGTCGAGGTCGGGGCACGCCAGGAGCGCGACGTTGCCGTGAGCGATGCCGAGCTCCGAAGCCAGCGCTTCGACGGCGGCGCGCACCGGCGCCAGCTGCGTGCCGCCCACGTCGGCGAGGCACGCCATGGCGCCCGAGCCGTGCTCGGCCTGCGCCAGAAGATCCGCCGCCAGCCACCCCGGGTCGGCGGACTCGTCGGCGATCACCAGCACCTCGCTCGGGCCGGCGAGGGCGTCGATGCCGACCTGCCCCATGACCTGCCGCTTGGCCTCGGTGACGTAGGAGTTGCCGGGGCCGACGATGACGTCGCAGCGCGGCACGACGGCGGTGCCGAACGCCATGGCGGCGACCGCCTGGGCGCCGCCGACGGGCACGAGGTCGTCGACCCCGAGGAGCTCGCAGGCGGCGGCGACCCCGCTCGCCGCGCCGCCGCCGCGCCGGGGCGGCGAGCACACGACGACGCGTTCCACCCCGGCCACCTGCGCGGGGACGGCCGTCATGAGCACTGACGACGGGTAGTCCGCCAGGCCGCCGGGCACGTAGAGGCCGGCGACGCCGACGGGCACGATCTCCTGGCCCACGACCTGGCCCTGGGCGAGGGTCTCGCGCCAGGAGTGCGGC
>CAIXSE010000507.1 GCA_903921965.1 uncultured Thermoleophilia bacterium
CAACACCGCGGTGGTCTGCGAGCAGGGCTACATCGCCGTCATGGACGCCGAGCACCTCATCCCGGTGGCGCGCATCGACGACGTCCCGCTGACGATGGGCGGCAAGGCCGCGTTCAACGTGCAGAACGCGCTGGCCGCCACCGCCGCCGCCTGGGCGCACGGCGTGGACGTCGACCAGATCCGCCGCGGCCTCATCAGCTTCCTGCCGTCGCCGCTGCAGACGCCCGGCCGCCTCAACCTGATCAGCGTCGGCGGCGTCGACTACCTGCTCGACTACGCCCACAACCCGCACGCGTACCGGAACTTCCTCGGCCTCGTCGAGAACATGGGCGCCCGCCGGCGCGTGATCGTCTTCGATGTGGTCGGCGACCGCCGCGACGAGGACATCGAGGAGATGTGCACGCTGGTCGCGCCGCTGTTCGACGCCGCGGTGCTCTACGAGGCTGAGGACCTGCGCGGCCGCGAGCCGGGCGAGCTCATGGCCCTGCAGGCGAAGTACCTGGAGGCGGCCGGGTTCGACCCGGCCGCCATCGCGCGCGTCGGCGACGAGTGGGACGCGGTCCGCCGGGCCGCCGAGCTCTCCGGGGCCGGCGACCTCGTGTGCTACATGACCGGCCGCGTGCAGGAGGGCATCCGCTGCCTGCACGAGCTCGCCGAGGGCGGGGACTGCGCGGCGTACGCCGGCGGCGACGCCGCGCCCGCCGGCTCTGCCGCCGCCGCCGCGCCCGCCGCGGACTCTGCCGCGCCCGCCGCCTCCGAGGACGCCCCCGAGGGCGACGCGTGACCGACCCGCGCGCCGGCTGGAAGCTGCTCATCGGCGGGTCGGCTCCGGAGGGCCTCGACCCGCGGCTCGTGCGCCGGTTCGTCGAGCTGGCCGGCGGGCGCTCGCACGCCCGCCTCGCCGTCGTGCCCTCTGCCAGCGAGGAGGTGCCTGAGACGGTCGCCACCTACCGCGAGGCCTTCGGGCACGAGGGCGTGCGCCACCTGGACGTGCTCGACGTGCGCTCGCGGGGAGAAGCCGACGCCCCGGAGACGCTGAAGCGCCTCGAGAAGGCCACCGGTGTGATGTTCACCGGCGGCGACCAGCTGCGCCTGCTCGAGATCTTCTCGGGGGCGCGGTTCATGGCCGCCCTGCGGCGGCGCATCCGCGAGGGCATGGTCGTCGGCGGCTCCAGCGCCGGGGCGATGGCGATGGGCGACCCGGCCATCGTGCGCGGCGAGCCGACGGAGTTCTACGAGGACGGCGCCATCCGGCACGCCCCCGGCCTCGGCCTGGTGCCGCGCGTCTGCGTCGACACGCACTTCGTCGTCCGCGGCCGCCTGCCGCGCCTGGTGGCCGTCGTGGCGCTCTACCCCGACATCGTCGGTCTCGGCATCGAGGAGAACTCGGGCGTCGAGGTCTCGCCGGAGGGCGTCGCCACCGTGCTCGGCGACGGCGTGGTCTGCGTCGTCGAGGGGGCGGGGCGCGGTGCCCTGCCGGCCAGGGCCGGCCACGACCGCGCCCTCAGCTGCGCCGGCCTGACGCTCCACGTACTGGCCGCCGGCGGGAGCTACGACCTGCGCACCCGCCGCGTGCTCCGCACCTGAGGCGGCGGCCCCACGGCGTCTCGCGCCCCAGCCGGCCCGCTACAGCAGAGCCTTGAGCGCCGCCACGTCCTTGCGGATGCCGGCGCGGGCCTTGGCGGCGAACGCGTTCGCCGCGCCCGCCTGCGCTGTCTGGCCGTCCAGATCGGGCGGGTCCTGGCTCAGGGCCTGGTACTCGAGCGACTGGGCCTCGGCGGCGTTCTGCACGAGGAGCGAGAAGCTCTTCTTCATGGTGGCCGCCGCCCCCGTGAACCGCGTGCGGTCGCGCGACGAGACGAACCAGCGCGACGCGTTGCCGAGGTACGCGGAGAAGGCGCTCTCGACCGTGAGCCAGGCGTCGGGCATGGTCTCGTCGGTCATGAGCTGGTAGGCGTTCCCTGCGCTCCGCTCGAGTGCCTGGAGCTCAGGCGCCCGCGCCGGGTCGCCGAGCATGCCGCGCATCGCCGTGGCGGTCGCCTCGATCGATGCCTGCGTCTCGGTGAAGCTGCGCGCGGAGTCGTTGAACAGGGCCTGCATCCGCGCGAACTCCGTCTTGTACTCGGTCTTGTACTTCGCGCGCACGTGGGCGCCGGCCGCGGCGGGGAGCGCCAGGGCGACCGCCAGGATGCACAGAGCAGTCGTGAAGAGCACGCGCGCTCTCATTCCGCCTCCGATCTCTCGCGTCGCCGGCCGGTGCCCGGCCTCGTCGCCCCAGTCTCGGAGCGCGCGGTGAGCCTGTCAACGTGTTGCCCGCACCCGGCCGGCGCCACGCACCAGGCGGGGTGACGATCGACTCCGGCGCAGGCCAAGGCACACTCACGTCCGCGTCCCTCGCGCTTCGTTGTATTTGCAGCGAAGCGCGAGGGGAGAGGAAGGGCGACAGTCCTGCGGAGCCGTTGACGTTGCCGCGCCGGACGGGCGCGGCGGACGGGCGCGGCGCGCGCGCCGGTCGATTGCGGCGGCCGTGCGGGTCGGCGGACGACCGCCGCTGCCGATACACTCCCGTGCGAGCGACGCGACGAAAGGACGAGCGTGATCGAGGTCATCCAGAACACCCCGCCCGGCGTGAAGGCCTTCAAGGCCATCGGCGAGGTGACGGTGCAGGACTACAAGCAGGTGGTGGAGCCGGCGGCGCACGCCCTCATCGCCGCGAAGCAGAAGATCCGCGTGGTCTTCGTCATCGGCCCCGAGTGCACGGGGTACTCCCGCGGGGCCAAGATGGAGGACCTCAAGCTGGGCATCGCCGACCTGCGGCACCTGAAGCGTGTGGCGGTCGTCAGCGACCAGGCGTTCGTGCACAACGCCGTGAAGAAGGTCCGCTGGATGGTGCCCACCAAGCTCAAGCTGTTCGGACTCGCCCAGCTGCACGAGGCGATGCGCTGGGCGGCGTCGTGAGCCCGACGGCTCGGACGCGGGGGACCGCGTGACTTCGGGGTCCGCGTGAAGCCGGGGTGCGGCGGCAGGCAGGCCGGGGCCGCACGGCGCTCGGCCCTGTACCTGTGCGCGCCGATCAACGCGCTCGTCGAGGGCATCTACCGCGAGCGCATCCCGTTCGAGAAGCTGCGCGAGCACGGCGACTTCGGCCTCGGCACGTTCGACAGCCTCGACGGCGAGATGGTGATGCTCGACGGCCGCATCTTCCAGGTGCTGGCCAGCGGTCTCGTGCGCGAGGTCACGGAGCCGGCCGCCACGCCGTTCGCGGCCGTGACGCACTGGCGTCCGGCCAGCTACGACGACCTGCCGGACGCCGTCGGCTACGACGCCTTCCTCGACTGGCTGCTCACGCTGCTGCCGTCGCCCAACCTCGCCTATGCGCTGCGCATCGAGGGCGCCTGGGCCGACGTACGCGTGCGCTCGGTGCCCAAACAGGAGGGCCATAAGCCGCTGGTCGAGATCGCCCGCGAGCAGCCCGAGTTCGCGTTCGCGGAGGCTCGCGGGACGATGGCCGGGTTCTACACGCCGGCGTTCCTGGGCTCGGTGAGCGCGCCCGGCCTGCACCTGCACTTCCTCTCGGACGACCGCACCGAGGGCGGGCACCTGCTCTCGTGCGCGCCGCGGGGGGTGCGGGCGGAGGTGCAGTTCATCACCAGCATCGAGGTCGGCCTGCCGCTGAGCCTGGAGTACCTCACGTGGGACTTCCAGCGGGACACGGCGGCGGACCTCGAGGAGGCCGAGTAGCGGGAAGCGGACCGGGCCGGCGCCGGTCCGTCTGTGAGTGGACGGCGGCGAGCTCGCCTGCGGCCGCCCGCCGCGCGCTCAGGCGGGCTCGCCTGCGGCCGCCCGCCGCGCGCTCAGGCGGGCTCGCCTGCGGCCGCCCGCCGCGGTCACTTCTTCCAGGACGCCGGCGTGGTGAAGCCCTTCTCGGAGACCACCTCGAAGTCCGTCAGGCGCACGCGGACCGGCCAGTCGCGGTCGATCGCGCCGGGCCCGCTCACGCTCACCTGCCAGTCGACGGCGCCGACGTGGTCCGGCTCGTACACCATCGAGAGCACCGGACGCTTCGCGTTGGGGTCGTTTCCCGCCAACAGGACGATGCCGTAGGAGCGCCTGGCGATGACGAGGTAGCCGCTCAGGCCCTTCACCACCCTCTGCTTGCCGCTGCCGTCGACGTCGGCCTCGAACACGGTCTCGCCCAGTTCCTCGTCCCAGCGGACTCCCACCCACAGGTTGTGCGAGGCGTTCTTCGGTCCGTGGTAGTGCGCCTTGAGGATGACGCTGATGTCGTTCGGCGTCACCCACGAGCGCAGGGAGAAGGTCACCCCCATGGTGAAGTACGAGTCGGACTTGATCGCGAAACCCTGCGGCGAAAGGACGCCCGCGCCGAAGTAGGATGCGCCGTCCTCAGGGGCACTCGTGGGGACGAGGATCTCGAGCATGCCGTCGGCCGGCCCCATCAGGGCTCCGCCTTGCTTCCAGGTGTCCCAGTATCTGGTGTCGACGTTGGAGAGATCGTCGCGGAACTTGTGCTCC
This sequence comes from uncultured Thermoleophilia bacterium, assembly GCA_903921965.1. The sequence goes on from CAIXSE010000507.1 coordinate 4,534, forward strand.
GTGAGCCTCGCCTTGCCGCCGGCCGTCCCGGCCGCGGGCCCCATGACCAGCCAGGTGGCCACGAGCGTGGCGACGGTGAGAAGGACGAGAGAGAGGGGTGCGGGGCGGCGGCGCTGGTGCATGGTTCCTCCTCGGGAAGGACATGACCCTGTGCTTCAGATGTCGGCCCGCGCCGCCGTTGTCTTGACCGTGGCGGATCCGCCCGCCGCCACGCGCGTCACAGGTGCACGTTCCGTCCGTTCCCGAGGACGATGGTCACCGGCACGCCGTCCGGCACCTTGGCGCGCACGGCGGCGCGGAGGTCGTCGAGCGAGGGCGGGTCGCCGGGCCCGACCGCGGTCGCCACGATGCCGTTGCCGACCAGGTCGACGGTCTCGACCGTCCACTGCGAGCCCTGGGTCCACGCCTCGGCGGCCGCCTGCGTGTCGCTCACGTACACCTGGTAGGAGTAGGTGCGCGCCGAGGCCACCGACAGGCCGGCGACGAGGATCACGACCAGCACGACGACGATCCACGTGGCGCGCCTGCCGACACGGGCGCCGCGGGCGGCGGCGTCGCGCTTGTAGCCCGCCGCCGTGAAGACGACGACGCCGGAGACGATGATGGCCGCGGCGTTCGTGAGGAACAGGATGAGGGCGCCCCACGCCATCTGCCACTCGCCGGAGCCGAGGGTGATACCGACCACGGCGAGCACCGGCACCAGCGAGATGGCGATGGCCACGCCCGCGAGGATGTTGCTGACGTCGCGGCGCACCAGGGCGAACGAGCCGGCCACGCCGGTGAACACGGCCACGGCGAGGTCCAGCAGCGTCGGCGCCGTGCGGCCGGTGATCTGCGGGTTCACCGTGGGGGGCATGCGGTTGAAGGTGACGAGGCCGATGGCGACGCCGATGAGGATGTTGACGACGATGCCCTCGACCAGCAGCAGGAGCGAGGCGCGCAGGTTCGAGCGCGAGCCGGTGACGGTGGCCAGCGCGACGCCGTAGATGGGCGTGGCCAGCGGCGCCACGATCATGGCGCCGATGACGGCCGGCGTGGAGTTGCCGATCACGCCGCCGGCGGCGATGGCGCTCGCCAGCACCAGGAGGACCCAGAACTGCGACACCTTGGCGCGGCGGTCGCCCTGGGTGAGGAAGAGACCGTCCTCGACCTCGCCCAGACTGTTGCGGTAGTCGTGCCCCGCGTCGATGATCCTCGCCAGCCAGCCCACGCAGACCTCCTTGCGGTGGTGTCGTGCGCGAGCTTACCTGTTGCGGCCGTGGTGGGGCCACGGCGCCCGGGCGTCAGCGGACCCGGAACGCCAGGGTCTCGCTGTCGCCGCCCTTCGTGCGCACGCTGACCGTCGTGGGGCCCGGGGGGAGCTTGGGCACCGTCACGGTGATGGAGGTCGTCGTCCAGCGGGGGTAGCTCGTCGCCGGGACGCTCCCGAACAGCACGCCGTTCCCCCCGCGCTTGGCGCCGAAGCCGGTGCCGGTGAGGACCACCTCGCGGCCGGGCGCCCCCGCTCGCGGTGCGACCGAGGTGAGCGTCGGCCGCACGCTGAAGGCCAGCGACTCGGCGATCTCCGTCCCGTCGGCGTGCGTCAGCCGCACCGGCGTCACGCCGCTCTGCCCGTCCGGGACGAGGGCGCCCACGAAGGTGTCGGTCCAGCGCGTGACCTTGGCCCGCTGGCTGCCGAACCACAGCCGCCCGGCCTTGAGACCGAAGCCGTAGCCCGTGACCCAGACCTCGGCGCCGGTCGGTCCGGTGTCGGGCTTCATCCCGGTGAAGAAGAACGGCTCCACCTTGACCGACTGCGCCTCGTCGTTGAACGCGTACCCGGGGGCGGCGAGGCTGGGAACATCGCCGGTGAGCACGAGCTGCCTGCCGGTGCAGCCCGGCTCGGAGAACAGGGTCACCTTGGCGCGCCGCACCTCGACCGACGAGACACGGCCGGCCAGGGCCGAGACGGGGTCCTGGCCGAACCGGAGCGTGTCGCTGACCAGGGTCGCGAGGTCGGTCCGCGGCGCGCCGGCGACCGGCTCCACGATGCGGTAGTCGCCGTCCAGCACGGGCACGCGCTTGTCGGGGGTCGCGGTGCCGGGCACGAACGCCGCGACCCCCCACACCGGGTCGGGTTCGCAGACCACGGCCTGGCTGTACAGGTGCTCGGGGGTGCGGGCCCCCGTGCCGTTGTACGCCACGTCCTCGTACAGCACCGCCCGGTACCCGTCGCCGAGGGCGCTCTCCGGGCTGTAGGAGGGGTCGTCTAGCTTCTGCTGGGCCTCGACGAGGAACCACGTGAGCACCTGCTGGGTGGCCATCCACTGCATCGAGACGAGCGCCCGCTCCGTGTTCGGCGTGGAGATCCAGGTGAGGCCGAACGAGAACGGCTGGTCGTAGTTGCTCAGGCC
>CAIXSE010000508.1 GCA_903921965.1 uncultured Thermoleophilia bacterium
CAGCAGCAGGTCGGCGTCGGCGAGCAGCGCGCGCGCCAGCGTGACGCGCGTGAGCTCGCCGCCGGACAGCGACAGCAGGCCGCGGTCGAGCATCTCTTCGGGGAGGCCGAGGCCCTCGACGACACCGGTCAGCCGGCTGCGAAAACCGTAGCCGCCGGCCGCTTCGAAGCGGCGCTGCAGCTGCTGGTACGTCTTCATGGCGTCGCGCAGGCCGGGGCTGTGTTCGGCGAGGCCGGAGAGCTTCTCCTCGGTGGCCCTGAGCTCGGCCTCGAGCTGCACGGCTTCGCCGAAGGCCTCGAGCAGGTAGTCGCGCACAGGGCGGTCGGACTCGAGCTCGGGCGTCTGCCCGTGGAGCCAGATCCTGCGGCCGCGGGCACGGGCGATGGTGCCGCCGTCGGCGTGGTCGTCGCCCGAGATGAGGCGCAGGAGCGTCGTCTTGCCGGTGCCGTTGCGTCCCACGAGGACGGCGTGGTCGTGCGCGTCCACGGCGAACGTCACCGTGGTGAACAGGCGCTGGCCCCCGAAGGACTTCTCGACGTTGTTGAAGGTGACGATGCTCATGGCGGGGAGGCCCGCGGGGTGCAGAAGGCGGGAGCGGCAGGATACCACCGGCGGGCGCCGCGCCGCCACTTCGCCGGGCACGGGGGGACCCTGCCGGCGCAGCTGGTAGGCTGGTCGCGAGACCGCCCGGCGGGAAAGAGAGGGACCGATGAGCAGCAGTGACGAGTCAGGCGGCGTCGTCCTCGGACCGCGCACCACCGTCCACGCCGTCGTGACGGCGTGGCCGGACCTCGCCGACTTCCTGCGCGGGTTCGACCCGGCGTTCGGCCGCCTCGGGGCGAGGCGAGGACGGGTCTCGTGGGCGCGGACCGCGACGCTCGGGGACGTGGCCCTGGAGATGAACGTCTCGTGGCGCCGGCTGGTCCGCGACATCGCCGCGGAGGTCCGGCGCGAGACGGGCCGCGCGCCGTTCACCGTCGACGACCCTCGCGAGCTCGGCGCGGGCGACGCGCGGCTCGGGGAGCTGCGCGACATCGCCGCGGAGCTCGAGCGCGGCGGGTCGCTTCTGGAGCTGGCCGCGCGTCTGGACGCCGTGACGGCCGGGGCGGACGCGAGGGAGGCGGAGTCGCTCGCCGCAGCCCTGGCCGAGGCGGTGTCCGGGGGCGGCTCGGCAGGCGCCGTGCTCTCGCCTGCACCGGCCGCCCGGGGAGACCTGCTCGACGGGCTCCCGGAGGGGCACCCGGTGGAGTCGCTCGCCCGGGAGGGCACGCAGCTGGGCGTGCTCGACGCCGCCCTGGGCGCCGAGCTCGAGCGGCTCGGAGGGTCGCCGACGCGCAGCCGCTGGCGAGCTGCGCGTCCGCTGGTGGCCCGGCTGGTCGGCGGGTTCGACGGCCTCGAGCTTCGCGTGTGCCGGGAACGCGAGGCGTGGCTCCCGGTGCTCGAACGCCGGGGCGAGGCGCATGCCGCGCGCCTCGTGCGCGACCGTCAGGACGACGTGCTGGAGGCTCTCAGACTGGTCCGGCTGGCGCTGGCCGCCGACGACGCGCTCTCGGTGCTCGAGCACGGCCGCGCGCTGCACGCCCGGCTGCAGGAGCTGGCGTCGTGCGAGGACCAGGTGCTCGTGCCGGTGGCGCAACGGACGCTGACGCTGCACGAGTGGGTGGAGGTCCGCGCCCTCGAGGACGCCGTGGGCTGGTCGCTGGTGCGGCCGCCGCGCTGGCCGGCCGCGTGACGGTCGAGGCTCAGACGCCGGCGCCCGCGAGCTCGCGCGCCACTCCGGCGTAGTAGTCGAACACTCCTTCGGCCCGCTCGTCGCAGGCGATGCCCGCGAACGCGGCCGCCAGTCCGTCGAGGTCGCGCGGGTGCAGCCGCTCGCCGGCGAGCGGGAACAGCGCCTCCTCCTCGAACGCCACGTGGGCCTCGAGCAGGTCCGCTGCGGCACGGAGGTCGGCGGCCGCGCGCTCGAGCGACCCCGGTGTGCCGGGGGCCGCGAGCGCGTCGCTCGCCGAGTCGAGCAGCGCGCGCAGCTCGGTGTGCTGCCGCACGAGCTCGCGCAGGGGCCGCTCGTCCCAGGACAGCCCGTGCCTGCTGAGCGCGGTGAACAGCAGGTCCTCTTCTTTGGGCGTGTGGCAGGCGTTGGTGAAGTACCTGAGGAAATCCAGCACGGCCGCGGCGCGGGCGGTGTCGAGCCGCCCGGACGCGGCGGCCTCGTCGAGGAGGCGCCGGGTGGCGCGCGTCACGCGGAGGGCGGTGCCGTGCTCCTGCCTGAGAGTCTCGAGCGGGTCCACCGTCGCCCCCTTCGTACGTGCCGTGCGCGGCCGTGCGCACGGCTCACTTCAGTTCTGCCCCGGGTACCGGACGCAGTCCATGGGGTGAAGAGCCGAGATGGCGGGGGGAGCGCACCCGAGAGGGAGGTCGGGAGCGCAGGCGGCGGTCCGCCGGCCGGGATCAGACGCGTGCGCTGCGCACGTCGACCTTCTCCAGGTCGATCTCGCCGAGCCCCATCGCGGCGGCCGCCGAGACGTACGGGATGTCCGCGCCGGTGAGACCCATCAGGGTCGCGGCGCAGGCGTCGGCGGCCACCATGTCGGCGCTCGCGAGCACCGTCTCGAGCTTCTCGACGTCGTTCAGGTCGCCGCCGGTGGGCCCGTTGGCGGTGAGCACGCGGTACGCGTCGACGACGGTGAGCGTGGGCCGGCAGACGCTCATGAGGTCGGCGGTGCGCTGGCCGATGTTGCCGTGCAGGTCGCCGGGGGAGAGCACGACGCCGAGCAGGTTCTTGCCGCCCAGGGTGAGGCGCGTGAGGCCGTGGTCCTTGACGATGGGGACGTTGATGAGGACGTCGCAGCTGAGGACGTCCTCGTAGATCGGCCACTCGGTGATGTCGCGGCCGCCCGGGATGGTGTAGTTGCGGAAGCGGGCCGGCGCCATGACCTCCATGGTGCCGCCGGCCTTCTCGACGGCCGCCTGGACGCCGCTGGCCGTGTAGGCCTCGTCGGCAGTGCTGCCGAAGGGTGAGTCCATGACGCGCACGCGCTTCGCGCCGGCCGCGCGGCAGAGGCCGACGAGCTGCCCGACCACGTCGGGGTTGGTGGTGGCGGCGTACTCGGGGCCGTGGTAGCCGGTGCACAGGTTGGGCTTGATCACGACGTCGTCGCCGCGTCGCACGAACTTCTGCATGCCGCCGAGGGCGGCGACCGCCGCGGCCGTGATGGCCGCCGGGTCGGCGCCCCTGGCCACGGCGAGGCGGGGCTTCTGCGGTGCGCCCGCCCCCGCCGCCGGTGACGGCGAGAGCCGGCCGGAGTCGGGCGGCGCCTGCGCGGGGCCCGAGGCGCCGCCGCAGGCGGTCGCGGCGGCGGTGAGCGCCGTCCCGGCCGCCGCCGCCGACGCTATTCTCAGGAAGTCCCTGCGGGTACACTCGCGCATGACCCCTACAGGGTAGCAGGGGTCCGGACCGGCGACACCCACGGGCGTTGCCGCATCTTTCCCGGAAGGCCACCGCCAGCGGGGGGGCGCGATGGACATCGGCAAGTGCTTCGTGCACGCGTGGGGGCTCTTCAGGCTCGACGTGGGTCCTCTGGCGGTGACAGCTCTCATCGCGGCCGTCGTCGTAGGCGTGGTGCGCGCCGTCGTCGGGCTGTCCCTCGACGGCGTCCAGGGCCTCGGCGGCCTCTCCTTCGGTCTGCCGGGCGCCGGCGTGGGCGCGGCGCTCGCGTTCACCCTGGTGGTCGGCGTCGTCACCGTCCTCGCCTACGCGTGGATGTACGCCGTGACCTTGCACATGATCCTGCGGCGGGTGCACGACGACCGGCCCGCCGAGTACGCCGACATGCGGAGCTTCGACCAGATCGGCGCCTTCGCCGTGGCCGCGGTGGTGCTCGGGGTCATCATCGGGATCGGCTTCCTGCTCTTCGTCGTCCCCGGCCTCGTCTTCGTCACGCTGTGGGTCTTCGCGCTCCCTCTGATCGGCGACCGGCGCATCGGCGTGGGCGAGGCCATGTCGGAGAGCCGTGACATGGCCAGACGGCTGGGGTACATGACGACGTTCGTGACGTGGCTCGTCGGGGTCATCGTCGTGGGTGTCGTCGTCGGCCTGCTCAGTGTGATCCCGGTCGTCGGTTTCGTCATCGGGCTCGTTGCGGCGCCGTTCGCGGCCGCCTACGTCGTCAGCATGTACTTCCAGGCCCAGGGGCAGGGCGCGCGCATCGACGAGGTGCTGGCGC
>CAIXSE010000509.1 GCA_903921965.1 uncultured Thermoleophilia bacterium
GGCCATGGGGGACCGCCTCAACCTCAACCCCGCCCGCTGGGGCGTCCCGGCCCTCGCCGAGATCGGCGTCGCCATCGCGCTCGCGGCGGTGCTCGGGCAGGTCCGCCTGTTCGTGATGCCGCAGGGCGGGTCGGTGAGTCTCGAGCTCCTGCCGGTCATCTTCATCGCCGTGCGCCGCGGGGTCATGCCGGCCGCGGTCGCGGGGCTGCTCTACGGTCTCCTGCAGCTCGGCCTGCCCGGGGCGTTCGTCTACCACCCCGCCCAGGCGGCGCTGGACTACCCTCTCGCCTTCATGTCGCTGTGCGTGGCGGGCTTCGTCGACGTGCGCGGGATCAAGACGCTCGCCCTCGCGGTGCTCGTCGCGCTGGCCGCGCGCTTCGGCTGCCACTTCCTCTCGGGCCTGGTCTTCTTCGCCGCGTACGCGCCCGAGTGGGAGGCGCCGTGGCTGTACGCCGCCACGTACAACCTGCTGTACCTCGTGCCGGAGGGCATCCTCACGACCCTGCTCCTGTACCCGGCGCTGAAGGCGTACGACGCCGCGTACCCGGGTCGCACGCGGAGGAAGCCGGCGTGACCGACGGCGCGCCGGCAGCCGCCGGGGCGGCGGCCCCCCCGAGTCTCGCCGTCGTGTTCCTGGCCGGCGTCTACGAAGAGCCGGCGTACCACCGGGGGTGGGCCGCCGCGGCCGACCTCGTCGTCGCGGCGGACGGCGGCGCGCGGTTCCTGCTGGACGCCGGTATCCCCCCCGGCCTCGCCGTCGGCGACTTCGACTCCCTGTCGCCGGAGGGGGTGGCCGCGCTGGAGGCCGCGGGCGTCGAGCTCGTGCGTCACCCGGTCCGCAAAGACCAGACCGACGGCGAGCTCGCCGTCGAAGAGGCGCGGCGCCGCGGCGCCGGCGAGCTGGTGCTCGCCGGCGGGATCGGCGCCCTCGACCACACCCTCGGCCACCTGGCCGTGCTTCGCCGGCAGGAGGAGGACGGGGTGCCGACGCGTCTGGTCGCTCCCCGGCTCACCGTCCGGGTGGTGGCGGCCCCGGCCGAGGTCGTCCTCGACGCGCCACCCGGCGTCCGCGTCTCGCTCGTCCCGCTCGGGACCGACGCCGTGGTCACGCTGACCGGCCTCTCCTACCCGCTTGCGTGGGGCACGCTCCCCGCGGACGCCTGCCTGGGGCTGGGCAACAGCGTCGCCCGCCGGGGCGCCGCGATCGGCGTGCACGAGGGTTTCGTGACGGTGCTGGTCGAGACCGGGACGGAGACGTTCGGCCACTGCCGGCCGTGGCGCGCGGCGGCCGGATGAGGGGTCCGCACGCCTGGAGGCTCATCGCCGCGCTCTGGACGGCGGTCATCGTCGTGTTCGGGGTCGTCCCCACACACGAGGCGCTGGCGGCCACCGCGGGTGTCCGCGAGAATCTCGTGGCTTCGCTCGGGCACTACTTCGAGTACGCGTTCTTCGCCTTCGCTCTGGCGGTCGCGTTCGTGGGGTGGAAGGTGGAGGCGAGGGCGCTGGCGCTCTCCGCCGGCATCGCGGTCGCGCTGGGGTGGCTCATCGAGGTGGTGCAGCTGCCGCTGCCCTACCGCGACTTCCAGGTGAGCGACGGCCTCATCGATGTGGCCGGCGTCGTCACCGGCCTCGTCGTGTTCAGTGTCGTGGCTCCTTGGAGGGGGACGCGACGACCAGAGCGCCCTTCATGATGCTGTCGGCGATGTCGTCGACGCGGATCACGTAGGCGCGCTTGTCCACCAGTTCGCGCAGCGCCAGGACGCGGCGCTTGCGTGAGCCGGTCAGGTCCATGTCCGCGCGACTCGGTCTGTCACCTCGTTCCACCGTCATCTCCTCGGTCGAGGGGCCTGTCGCTGCATCAATCGGACCGATGTGCCGCGGGGTTTACTAAGATGCGTAAACAGATATGACTGCACAACATCCCCGCCACCATTGGAGTGAGTCGTGATCGGCATCCATGAAGCGCTCGACGCCATCCTCGCCGCGGTGAGTCCGCTGCCCGGCCGGGAGGTGCCGCTGCAGGACGCGCTCGGCCGTGCCGCCGCGGCAGACGTCGTCTCTCCCGAGCCCGTCCCCTCGTTCGACAACTCGGCGATGGACGGCTACGCCGTTGCCGGCGCGGAGCTCGAGGCCGGACGCCGCCGGTTCACCGTCGTCGTCGACATCCCGGCCGGCCTCTGGTGGGACACCGGGCTCGAGGCCGGTCAGGCGGCCAAGATCATGACCGGCGCGCCGCTGCCGCCGGGCGCCGACACCGTCGTGCAGGTCGAGCACACGGCGCAGTCCGGCGACCAGCTCGAGGTGCACGAAGCGCCGCGGACCGGCGCCAACGTGCGCCGCGCCGCCGAGGACGTCGCCCCCGGCGACCTCGTCATCCCGCGCGGCACCCGGCTCGGCCCCGCCGAGATCGGGCTGCTGGCCTCCATCGGTGTGGAGCGCGTGTCCGTCGCGAAGCGGCCCCGCGTGGCGATCCTCGCCACCGGCAGCGAGCTCGTGCCGCTGGGCAGGCCGCTCGGCCCCGGGCAGATCCACAACTCGAACTCGTTCACCGCCGCCGGGCAGGTCACACTCGCCGGCGGCGACCCTGTCCTCCTGGGCATCGCCCGCGACGACCTCGACGAGACGCGGCGCCTCATGGACGCCGCCCTGAAGAACGACGTGGTGATCACCTCCGGGGGCGTCTCCGTGGGTGAGTACGACTTCGTCAAGCAGGTGCAGGACGAGCTCGGCGTCGAGCGCCGGTTCTGGGGTGTGGCCGTGAAGCCCGGCAAGCCCCTCGCGTTCGGGGTGCGCGACGAGACGCTGGTCTTCGGCGTCCCCGGCAACCCGGTCGCCGCCATGGTGAGCTTCGAGATGTTCATCCGCCCGGCGCTCCTGGCGTTGCAGGGCCGGGCCGACCTGTTCCGTCCGTACGTGTTCGCGGCCGCCGAGGAGCCGGTCAAGGGCACCCGCGCCCGCACAGAGGTGCGGCGCTGCCGCCTCGTCCATCGCGATCGCGGCTGGGGGTTCACGACGACCGGCCCCCAGGGCTCGGCGATCCTGAGGTCGATGGCGCTCGCCGACAGCCTCGCCTTCATCCCGGCCGGGTACCCGGGCGGTGAGGCCGGCGGAGAGTTCCTCGTGACGATGCTCGAGGGGACCTCGAAGGAGCGGCCGCCGGTCCCGGGTGCGGCTCCGTCTGGCGCCTGAGGCCGGCCGGGCCGCGACTGCCGGTCCGGCGCCGGGGCCCCGTCAGGTGCCCGGCGCCGGCGTCTTCTGCAGTGGCGTCGCGCGCTGCAGCACGCCCCACACCACGAGCCGGTGGCTCGCGCTGTACGGCGGCGTGCACGTCGTGAGGACCAGGTCGTACCCGCGGTCGTACAGCACGCCCACGTCGGTCGGCAGCACGACCGTCGTCTTGGCGACGGTGTACCTGAAGCGCGCGTAGGGGGTGTCTACGAAGACCTCGTCGCCCTTCTTGAGCCTGTCGAGCTTGTAGAAGGGCGCTCCGTAGGTCGTCCGGTGGCCGGCCACGGCGAAAGGGTCACCGACGCCGGGCAGGGGTGTGATGGCGTAGTGCACCGGCCCGTTGCGCAGCAGCTTGCGGTCGGCGTCGGGGTCGAGGCCTCCGCCGCCGCGTGAGCCCTGTTGCACGAGGCGGTCGAGCTTGATCGCGGGGATGCGCAGCCGTCCGACGGGGTCGCCGGCGTGCAGTCGCGACCCATACAGCACACCGAGGCGCCGGATCACCTCACCCTTGGAGATGTGCTCGGCGCGTGACTCCTTCGTGGCGGCCACGGCGACCGGCGCGAAGGCCGCGGCAGTCTCCCGGTACGTGGAGTCGAGGCGCGTCTGCTGCACCTGCGCGTACCCCGCCGACCAGAAGGGGTAGGAGAGCACGAGGCCGCCGGCGATGAGCAGGACGTCCGCGATCCGGCGCAGCAGCCGGCGGCGCAGGTGGTGTCGCGGGCCGGGCGCCGCGGGGCTGTCGGCGGGGGCGTCCATCGGTCCATGGTACCCGCGGGTCCCGGGGCCGACAAACGTGCTAGATTGGGCGCCGTTCACGCGCAGCGCACGCCGGTCTCGCCGCGCCCCGGCGGGCCGGAGGGGAGGACGAGATGCACCAGCACACCGTGGGCAGCGCCGGCCGGCTCGGGATCCTCTCCGGCGCCGACCTCGAGCGCCTCGACGCAGCCGCCATGGACGTCCTCACCCGCGTGGGCGTCTCGGTGCCCTCGCCCGCCGCGCGTGAGGCGGTCGTCGCGCAGGGGGCCGAGGAGGACGGCGCCGTCCTCCGCTTCCCGCCGGCCCTCGTGCGCCGGCTCGTGGAGCACGCCCCCGAGCGGCTCATGCTCGGGGCCAGGGAGGGCGCTCCGCTCGTCACCGGCGGCCGTTCGCTGCTGACCACCGACGGCTGCTGCGTGGAGATCTACGACCTCGAGAGCGGCGAGAAGCGCGCGACCACCGCCGAGGACGTCGCCACCATCTCGCGCGTCGTCGACGCCATGCCCGAGGTCGACTTCTGCTGGCCGGCCGTCAGCGCCCAGGACCGGCCGTCCGAGGTCCGCGGCCTGCACGAGCTGTACCTGGCCATCGCGAATACCGGCAAGCACGTGCAGACCGTGACGGTGGTCGAGCCCGACCTCGCCGAGGCGGCCGTGGCCATGGCCCTGCAGGTCGCCGGCTCGCCCGAGGCGCTGCGCGCCGCGCCGCCCGTGAGCGCCCTGCTCGGCACCGTCACGCCGCTCGGCAACGACGCCGGCACCCTCGAGGCCGGCCTCCGCTTCGCCGAGGCCGGCGTACCGGTCGGCTTCGTCACCATGCCGATGGGCGGGTCGACGACGCCGGTCACGATGGCCGGCTCGCTCGTGGTCGGCATCGCCGAGGCGCTCGCCGCGGTCTGCGTCGTGCAGGCAGCCCATCCCGGCGCGCCGGTGTTCATCTGCTTCATCCCCAGCGTGATGGACCTGAAGACCGGGGACTTCACCGGCGGCGCCCCCGAAGACACCGTCATGGGCGCAGCCGTGGCCGACGTCGGCAGCTACTACGGCCTCCCGACGCAGTGCGGCATCAACTCGTCGGGCGCCAAAGAGCCGGGCTGGCAGTCGGCGCTCGACGACACGACGACGACGTTCCTCTCGCTCGCCGCCGGCGTCGACATGCTCACCGGCGTCGGCATGGTCTCCGGCGGCCGCATCTTCAGCTTCGAAGAGATGGCGCTCGCGGCGGAGATCGCCTCCCAGGCGCGCATGGTCGCCGCCGGCATCGACCTCTCGGATCTGGGCGGCGAGGGCGCCACCGCCACCCCGTCCCCGGCCGTGGCGCCCTCGCTGGTCGAGGACCTCCCGCACCGGTACTGGGCCGCGGGCGGCCGGCAGACGGCGTTCGACCGCGCCCACGAGCGCGTCGCGCGGATCGTCGCGGGCCACCGTCCTCCGCCGCTCGACGCGGAGGTCGACGCCCGGCTGCGTCGTCTCGCGCGCATCGACTGACCGGCCCGGGACGGCCGGCGCCGCCTCGCGGCCGCATCGCTCGATGACCCCGGCGACCCGTACGACGTGAGGCCCCGGCGGCTGTGCCGCCGGGGCCTCACGTCCGCCTCACGTCCGCCGCGCCGGCCCGTCGGTCACGTGGCTCCCGGCTCCCGGCTCAGGGCTCGCCGGGGAAGTGGTTGAACGGGTGCGGGTCGTTGGGCGCGACCTCGATCGCCAGCCCGCCGGCCGGGATCGCGCCGGCCGCGGCGCCGTCCAGCGTGGCGCCGATCACGTGGTTGCGCGGGTAGGCGAACTGCTCCTCCTGCGCGACCCGGGTGCTGAGCTCGGTGGCGAGCTGCCGGCGCAGAGCCGGGCTCTCGGGCACCGGCACGGCGGCCGCGTCCGCGCTGATCGCGGCCGGGATCGCCTCGGGCGCCGGCATCGGCGTCGACTGCGTCCCCGGCTGGTTGACGAGGACCAGCACGCCGGCCGCGACGGCGACGGCGACCGCGACGGCGACGACCGTCATCCACGGTACGTGGATGTGGTGGTGTCGGTGGGTGGCTGCGTAGCTCATGACGTCCTCCTCGCTCCGAGGTGCCCTCTTCTCTCCCTGCTTGCGGTCCGAACGTACGCCCGGCGGGTCCGGCGCATCCTCACCCGGGATGGGTGAATTCGCGCGCACGTGCGCACGCGAGAGACAATACGCACCGGAACCCGTTTCCCGTCCCGGGGCGCCCGGCAGCCTCGCCGCAGCCTCGCCGCACGCTTGTCTTTTGGCCTGCGTCCTGTATAAAACGAATCAGCTGCCGCTTGGGGGGACGGGCGGCGCAGGACGTCTCGATCAGCGGTGGGGGCCGCGGTCCACCCGATCCCATCCGGGGTCGCTGTGGCACGTCGGGAGCAACTCAGCCGGAAAGGACAGAGGCATGAGGAATCGCAAGACGTACATCCTGGTGGCCGTGCTGGTCATCGCCGCGGTGGCGATGGTCGCGCTGGCTGCCGGCTGCGGGAGCAGCAGCGACAGCGGCGGCGGTGAGGCCAGCGCCAGCCCGACGGCGACAGAGACCGGCGGCGGCGAGATCACCGGCACCGCCGCCGAGCGCGCGCAGGCGATCCTCGGCAAGGCGCCGAGCGGCCTCGCCGCCACGATCGTGGAGCGGGGCACCGTCCTGGTCTCCACCGACGCCAACTACGCGCCGCAGAGCTCGATCGACCAGGCCACCGGCGAACTCGTGGGCTTCGACATCGACGTCGCCAAGGCCATGGCCGAGAAGCTCGGCCTGACGGTCGAGTTCAAGACGGTGCAGTGGGAGACGGTCATCCCCGGTCTGCAGACCGGCAAGTGGGACGTCTCCATCGGCTCCATGACGATCACGCCCGAGCGTGAGAAGACCGTCGACTTCACGGTGCCCTACTACTACACGTCCGGCCAGGTGTTCGTGAAGAAGGGCGGCCCGCAGATCGCCAGCGCCGCCGACCTGGACGGCAAGAAGGTCGGCGTGGGCGCGGCTACCACGTACTACGAGTACCTCAAGAAGAACACCAAGGCGATCGTCAAGACCTATCCGACCGACGCCGACGCCTTCCCCGACCTGCGCAACGGCAACCTGGACTTCGCGATGACCGCCGGCCCCACCGGCCAGCAGGCCATCCTCGAGGGTCAGCCCTTCGACTTCTCGGGCGCGCCGCTCTACTACGAGGACCTCGCGTTCGCCATCAACCAGGGCGAGGGCGACTGGCTCGCGCTGCTCAACTACGCCGTCGAGGAGATGCACACCGACGGTACGCTCACCGAGTTGAGCAAGAAGTGGTACAACGGCCTCGACCTGACGGTCAAGGAGTAGTCCAGCGTGTGCCGCGCTGAGCGGCGCGCGACGAACGTCCGCGGCGGGGGGCCCCGTCAGGCCCCCCGCCGCGCACTATAGAAGGGAGGCTGAGCAGATGCGCAGACCGTCTCTGCTTCCTGCCCTGGCGCTGGTCGCACTGCTGGTCGCGCTCGCGGTGCTCGCGTTCGTACCGCTGGCCCTCGCCTCCTCGGGCTCGGCCTCCCCGGCCGCCGACGGCACCCCGGTGGTCACCGGCACCATCCCCAACCCGGACGACCCCAAGGGCCTGAAGGGCTGGACGGGCGACCAGGTCCAGGTGAACTTCGAGCCCAACGGCGCGGAGCTCGACCTGGCCAAGTGCACGCTGTACGTCAACGACAAGCTGCAGGAGCTCAGCGGGCCGCCCCGCATCCTGCCGGCCGTGTCCCGTGCCACGTCGACCTTGCAGTTCTCGTGGACGGATCCCTATCCCGAGGGCGACTACAAGTTCAAGGCCGACCTCGTGACCACCACCGGCATCACGGTGACGCACGAGTGGAGTTTCGGCTCGACCGGCTCCGCCGGCAGCGGCGGCCTCATCAGTTTCAAGGTGATGAAGGACTGGTTCTGGTTCATCGCCAGGGGCGGCATCGTCACCGTAGAGCTCACCGTCATCTCCATCATCTTCGCCTGCATCCTGGCCCTCTTCGGGTCGCTGGGGCGCCTCTCCAAGAAGATGACGTTCAAGCAGGCCTGGGACCGCTACCAGAGCTGGGGCTACATGTGGCGCATGGTCCTGGGCCGCATCCCGTACTGGATCGCGACGTTCTACACCTCGCTCTTCCGCGGCACGCCCCTCCTGCTGCAGATCATCGCGATCTACCAGGTGATCCCCGAGATCCTCAAGGCGCTCGGCATGCCCCAGAGCATGAACCCGCCGGCCTTCTGGTCGGGCGTCGCGGCGCTCTCGCTCAACTACGGGGCGTACCTCACCGAGGTGTTCCGCGCCGGCATCCAGGCGGTGCCCAAGGGCCAGAACGAGGCCGCCTGGGCGATCGGCCTGAGCGGCTGGCAGACGCAGCGGCGCATCGTCCTTCCGCAGGCCCTCAAGATCGTCACGCCGGCCGTGGGCAACGACTTCATCGCGCTCATCAAAGACACCTCACTGGTGTCGGTGATCACCGTCGAAGAACTCTTGCGGCGCTCACAGCTCGCCGGCGCCGCCACGTTCAGCTTTTTCAGCACGCTGCTCGTGGCCGCCGCCTGGTATTGGGCCCTGACGATCTTCTTCAGCTTCTGGCAGGCCAAGCTCGAGACCCGCATGGCGCGCGACAAGGCGCGCGAGAAGGAGAAGGGGAAGGTGAAGTAGATGGCTGCCGAACCCACTCCCGCGCAGACGGGCCACCAGGTCGGCCGCGAGGTCGTCGTCAAGATCGAGAACCTGCAGAAGTACTTCGGCAGGAACCACGTGCTCAAGGGTGTGAGCATGGAGGTGCACAAGGGCGAGGTGGTCGTGCTCATCGGGCCGTCGGGCTCGGGAAAGAGCACCTTCCTGCGCTGCATCAACTTCCTCGAGGACCCGACGACCGGCGACATCACCGTGGGCGGCGTGCACGTCACGTGCGGCAGCCACGGCGGGGCGTTCAAGAAGGCCGTCCACGAGATCCGCATGAAGTGCGGCATGGTCTTCCAGGAGTTCAACCTGTTCCCGCACAAGGACGCGACGGAGAACGTCACCGAGGGTCCCATCCAGGTCAAGCACGAGAACAAGGCCGAGGCCGAGAAGAAGGCCCATGAGCTGCTGCGCAAGGTGGGCCTGGGCGAGCGCATGGACTTCTTCCCCAGCCAGCTCTCCGGCGGCCAGAAGCAGCGCGTCGCCATCGCCCGCGCCATGGCCATGGAGCCGGTGCTCATGCTCTTCGACGAGCCCACCAGCGCCCTCGACCCGGAGCTCATCGGCGAGGTGCTCAAGGTCATGAAGGACCTCGCCGCGAGCGGCATGACCATGATCGTGGTCAGCCACGAGATGGGCTTCAGCCGCGATGTGGCCGACCGCGTGGTGTACATGGACGACGGCTACTTCATCGAGGAGGGGCCGCCGAGCGAGGTCTTCTTCCACCCCAAGGACGAGCGCACGAAGCGGTTCCTGCGGCACGTGCTCCCCGAGAAGGAGCCGGAGCACGCCAAGGAGCTGGGCATCACCGGCGTGGAC
>CAIXSE010000510.1 GCA_903921965.1 uncultured Thermoleophilia bacterium
CCACGTCTACGCCTGCCACATCCCGCCGGAGGAGCTGCTCAGGCTGCAGAGCGAGGGCACCGCCAGCGGCGAGGGCGCGCGGCGCGTCGCCGACATGCAGGCGCGCGAGGCCGAGGAGATGGCGGCGGGGGAAGAGGCGCTCAGCGAGAGCCCGGACGCGAGTTGACCGCGCAGGGGCGGGGGCTCGGGCGGCTCTCGCCGGGCGCGGCGCCGCTCAGGGCGACACGGGCCGGCCGCCGGCCGGCGAGGTGAATCCCAGGTTCTTCCACGCGTCGTCGGCCAGCCCGGCCGCCGCCCGGCACTTGTACCCGAGCGAGTAGCGGCCGGGGATCGAGCGGCACACCGCATCCGAGCAGGCCTCCATGAAGGCCAGGGCCGTGGCCGCGCTAGTCCGGCGTCCGGCGAGCGCCCGCTCGACGAGCGGGTCGCGGAACGCGGTCTCTCCGACCGCGCCCAGCGCGACCCGCGCCTCCCCGAACGACTGGCCGTCGGCGGCGACCTGCACGGCCACGGCCGCGCTCAGACGCGCCACCGTGACCGCAGTGCGCGAGCCGATCTTGGCGAACGCCGTGCGCCAGTCGTCGCCGGGCACCCTGAAGGTGAAGGCGGCGATGACCTCGCCGAGGGCGAGGCTGGTGCGGCCCGACCCGGTCACGATGTCGGCGACGGGCCGCAGCGTCGTGGCGCCGCTGCCGTCCCAGATCTCGGCGTCGGCCTCCAGGGCGAGCAGCGCCGGGATGCTGTCGCCACAGGGCGACGCGTTGGCGACGTTGCCGCCCACCGTACCCGCGTTGCGGATCTGTGCGGAGCCGACGGATCCCGCGGCGGCGGCGAGACAGCGCGCGACGCGCAGGAGGATCGGATCGTGCTGAAGCTGTGCGAACGTGCACGTGGCGCCGACCCTGACCATGCCGGCAGCCTCGTGCACGCCGCCCAGCTCGGGGACGCCGGAGAGGTCCACGAGCAGACTGGGGCGGAGGTGCTCCTTCGTCATCTTCCGGACGAGGTCGGTGCCGCCGGCGATCAGCCTCGCGTCCGGGGTCATCTCGCGGAGGGCCGCGGTGAGCTCGGCGCGGTCGCGAGGCGCGAGCAGGGCGGACTCCTTCATCGGACCCCCTCCGCGCCGGCGCCGCTCGCGGCCCTCACCGCGGCCACGATGGCCTCGTAGCCCGTGCACCGGCACAGGTTGCCGGCGAGCTCGTGCCGGATCTCGTCCTCGCTCGGGTCCGGCTCGCGCAGCAGCAGGGCCTTGGCGGCCATGAGCATGCCCGGGGTACAGAAACCGCACTGGACGGCGCCGTTGGCGATGAACTGCCGCTGGAGCTCGTCCAGCTCGCCGTTGGCCGACAGGCCCTCCACCGTGAGCACGCGGCGGCCGCGCACCTGCGCCGCGAGCAGCAGACACGAGTCGACCGCCTGCTCGTCGACGAGCACCGTGCAGGCCCCGCACTCGCCCTCGCCGCAGCCTTCTTTGGTCCCGGTGAGGCCCAGGTCGCGACGCAGCACGTCGACGAGGCGGGCGGCCGGGTCCACCTCCAGGCGGCGAGGGACGCCGTTCACCTCGAACTCGAGCAGCATCAGGTCTCACCCTCTCTTGCGGCCAGCGCCGCCACGACCTTCTCGGGCGTGACGGGCAGGTCGGTGAGCGTCACGCCCAACGCGTGGTTCATGGCGTTCACGACCGCGGCCGCCGTGGGCACGGTGGCGATCTCGCCGATGCTCTTGGCGCCGTAGGGCCCGTCGTCGCCCTCGTGCTCGACGAAGAGCACGTCGACCTCGGGCATGTCGGGAGCATTGACCATGTGGTAGTTCTTGAACCCGCCCGGCGCCGGCCGGCCGCGTTCGTCGAGCTTCACCTCTTCGCACAGCGCGTAGCCGATACCCATCTGCACGCCGCCCAGGTACTGGCCGCGCGCCATCATCGGGTTGAGGGCGCGGCCCACGTCGGCGGCCACCAGGAGATCGGTCACGCGGGTGAGACCGGTGGCGACGTCGACCCGCACCTCCGCGAACTGCACGCAGTACGAGCCGGGATTGCTGCGCGGCGTGTACGTGTGGTGGACGCAGACGTCTTCGCCGAGCTCGGCCCGGGCCCGCACGACGACACCGGCGAAGGGCAGCGCCAGGGCGGAGGAACGGCTGCGGACCTCGCCGCCGGCGGCCACGAGGTCGTCGGCGGGCAGGTCGAGCAGGACGCCGGCGAGCTCGAGCACCCGCGCGCGGAGCGCGCGTGCCGTGGCCTGCGCCCCCGCGCCGCACACGTAGGTGACGCGGCTGCCGTAGCAGCCGAAGTCGTACGGGGTGAGGTCGCTGTCGCCCTCGCTGACCGACACGGCGCCGGGGCCGATCCCCAGCTCCTCGGCGACGATGAGCTGCATGAGGGTGAGGCACCCGGCGCCCATCTCGTGGAGCGAGGCCGTGAGGGCGACCGTGCCGTCTTCGTTCATGCTGGCCGCCATGGTGGAGAAGTCGGCGAACCTGTGCGAGAGGATACCGTTCTTGTGGGCGGCGCACGCGACGCCGACCCCGGTGCGGTAGCGCCCGTCGCCCGCCGGGGCCCGACGCCTCGTGCGCCACGAGAACGCCTCGGCGCCGCGTTCCAGGCACTCCCGCACGCGCGCGTCCCCGAGCCCCATGCCGGAGAGAGGCTCGACGTCGCCCGGCTCCACCAGGTTCTTGAGACGCAGGTCGACGGGGTCCACGCCGAGCCGGCGGGCGACCTCGTCCATCCCGAGCTCCACCGCGGTCAGGATCTCGGGAGCCCCGTAGGCCCTGGCGCCGCCGGCCACCGGCGTCGTGGTGTACGCGACCTTTCCGTGGTGCCGGTAGTGCGGCGTGCGGTACAGCCGGCCGATCTTGTGCGACATCATCTCGGCGTAGTCGATGGAGCTGGTCGCGTAGGCGCCGGCGTCGAAGAGGCAGTCCACGCGGACGTCGGCGAGAGTGCCGTCGGGCCCGACGGCGAGGGTCACCGCGGATGTCGTGGCCGGGCGCACCATGGTGGCACTGATCGCCTCTTCGCGGTCCAGCACCAGCTTGACGGGACGGCCCGTGCGCAGCGCGAGGAACGCCGTCACGGGCTCGAGGATGAACTCCTGCTTGCCGCCGAAGGAGCCACCCATCGGGATCTTGACGACGCGGACCCGGGTGTACGGCAGACCGAAGATGTCCGCGACCACGGTCCGCGCTCCGAACACGCTCTGCGTGGGGCTCCAGATGGTGAGCTTGCCGCTCCCGTCGACCTGGGCAAGACACAGGTGGGGCTCCAGGGCTCCGTGGTGGATGCGCGGCGTGCTCACCTGCGTCGTGACCTCGAGCGCGCCGGCCGGCAGCGGCGTTGCGTCGCCCGCCTCGTGCGTGAACTCGTGGAGAAGGTTCCCGCCGGCGTGCACCGCGGCGGCGCCGTCGCTCAGGGCCTGCTGTGGAGAGAGGACGGGCGGGAGCTCCTCGAAGGTGAAGCGGACGAGGCGCGCGGCCTCTGCGGCGGCCTGTGGCGTTTCCGCAACGACCGCGGCCAGCCGGTCGCCCACGAACCGCGCCTTGTCGGTGAGTATCCTCTCGTCCGCCGGACACCGCTCCTGCCCCGGCAGGATGCGGTAGCGGCTGTACGGCGCGTCCGGCGCGTCCGCGTGCGTGAACACGGCCGTGACGCCCGGGAGCGCCTCCGCGAGGGAGGTGTCGACCGAGACGACGCGTGCGTGGGCCAGAGGGCTCAGCACGAGCTTGGCGTGGAGCATGCCGGGGAGCGAGAGGTCGTCGCCGTAGGCCAGACCGCCCGTGGCCTTGAGCACGGCGTCGCTCACGGCGTGATCCCTGCCGACCACCCGGAGCCCCTCGCGAGGCTCGTCTGCCCTGGCTTCGGACGACTGGTGGGTCACGCGGTCTCCTTCACGGTGACGTGCTTGTCGTGGGTGCCGACTCCGGAAGGGATGGCGCTCCGGAGAGTGGCCGCCGTCAGATGAGGTTGCCGGGCGGCCGGTCTTCGGGGCGGGTCTCGCCGACCCACCGTTCGTATTCTACACGCACGCGGCGCGCCGCAGGAGCCGCGCAGGCGCCGCCCTCGGAGGTGCACTTCAGATCGGGCGGCAGAGCGCGGCCGATGGCGTCGGCCACGTCGACGGCCTCGTGCAGCGGCAGCACCGCCTGGTGGCCGCCGAGCGCCATGTCGGCGAACACGTGCGCCATGCAGGTGGCCGCCATGATGCGGCTGCGGCACGGCTGGCTGAGGCCGCCCGGCATGGGGTCGCAGGGCATGCCGGTGAACGCCTGCAGCGCCAGCGAGGCCGCGTCCTCGGCCGCCTCGGGCGGGCCGCCCGCCATCTCGACGATGCCGGCGGCCGCCATGGCGCCGCAGATGCCGGCCTCGCCGCTGCAGCCGAGCACCTCGCCGGTCGGCTCGGTGCGGGTGTACGCGATGGCGCCGATCCCGGCGGCCACGAAGAGGCCGTGCAGCAGAGCCTCGTCGTCGAAGCCGCGCGCCTCGGCGACGGCGCTGAGGGCGGCGTAGACGTAGCCGCCCCCGCCGCCCATCGGCCCGGGCACGTTGACGACGCCGGGGATGCCCGCGCCCGCGCCGTAGGCGTAGCGCACCGTCTGCGCGGTGACGCCGCCGGTGAGCTGCGCCGGCGTGCCCTGGTGCCGCGCCCAGCGGCCGGCGAAGTCGGGCTTGAACGGACTCGCCGGTACCTGCACGTCCTCCTCGTACGCGGCACGCGTCTGGCGGCGCATCAGCGCCGCGAGCTCGCGCATGCGCTCGAGCACCCACGGGCGCGGCCAGCCGGACGCGTCCATCTCGTACCGCACGGCGACCTCCCAGAGCGGGACGCTCGCCTCTGTCGCGAGCTCGCGCCAGCGCGTCATCGTGTCGAACAGCTGCGGCTTGCGGTCGCTCTGCGAGACCACCGGGAGCAGCGGCCGCAGCACGACTGTGCGGACCTGTGCGGCGCCGCTCCCGAGCGCGGCACGGACGGCGGCGACGTCCGGCTCGACCGACAGCGCCAGCACGTGGAGCGCGCCGCGGCCCTCCGCGTGCACGGTCCCGGTCGAGAGCGCCTGCGGCAGCTCGGCCCGCAGCCGCTCGACGTCGTCGGCGGTGAGCGCCTCGTGCGGGTCCTGCACCAGGAGCAGGTAGCTGTCCCCGATGCTGCGCACCGGGAAGCCGTCCAGCGCCACGGTCTCCACCATGCCGCCCCCGGTGGAGTTCCCCACCATGTCCACCATGAGACCGTCGCGCCCGGTCAGGACGAACCGCACGGCGTTCGGGTGGCTGCTCGCGGCGATGTGCGTGAAGGCGAACTCGACGTCGACGCCCTGCTCCTCGGCCAGCTCGAGGCTGCGGAAGAGGCGCGCGTCGTCGGGGAGCAGGCCGAGGACGCCGGCCACCATGGCCCTGTCCTCGGCCATGATGCCGAAGGTGCCGGCGAACGACCCGTGCTCGTCGAGCTCGATGCGCGCCTTCTCGAGCGGCTCGCCCAGCAGGTCGGCGGCGAGCCTCCCCAGACGGCAGGGCCCGGCCGTGTGCGAGCTCGAGCCCGGCTGCATGACCGGCCCGAAGACGTCGTTGAAGAACTCGGGGTACGGGGCGACGGTCACGGAACGGACCTCCTCTGCGGCCGGCGGTCGACCGGTTGGCTGACGACGGAGCACGGGCGCACGACCGCGGGCCCGCTCGCGCGTGGTGGTACCGCTCGTCGCGGCGGCAACGCTCGGCGGCGAGATCGTAGGCCGTGTCGCTCTGCGCGAAGCCGGAGCAGTCCACCTCTTCGCGCACGGCGCCGCCCGGCAGACGGAACACCGGCCGCCCTGCCGGCTTGCCGGGTGCGTCCCGGAGTGCCGTCGCCGGTCTCGACCTCGACGAGCACGCCGGCACGGCCGCGGTCCTCTCGCCCGTACCAGTGGTACGGCTCGCTGAGCTCGGGGGCGAGGGGCGAGGCGATGATGCGCGATATCCTCACGGCTGACTCCACGGACGGCGTGCGCCCGCGAGCTGCCGGGCGCCGGGGCGCCCGTACCCGCGGGCGGGTCTACGCCCAGTCTCCCGCCGGTCCGCCGGGCGCGCAACGCGCCCCGCCGCGTGTCCCGCATGCGAGACTGTGTCCGCGCAGGCGCCCCGTCACGGGCCCGTGGCGCGAATCGCAATCCAGCGTGCTGGACGGACGAGGACCGTCGTTGACGCGTTCCGACCGCGGCGGGCATCATTCGTCCCGGCGGCATCGCCCCGGCGGACCACTCCACCCGGGGCTTCAGGTGCGACTCGAAAGGACCCCCGCGCGCCATGGCGACAGACGACATCACCTGCTCGTTCAGAGACTCCGTCCTCGGCCTCGACTACTACTGGCCGGGCACCAGCATCCGGGAGGCCTGCGAGCGCTTCGGCCTGCAGCCCGAGCAGGTGCTCAAGATGGCGTCCAACGAGTGCGCCTACGGCCCCGCGCCCAAGGCCCTGGAGGCTGCGCAGCAGGCCCTCTCCCGCAGCGCGATCTACCCGTCGTCCAAGTACGACTACGCCGAGCTCAGGCGCGCCTTCGCCGGCTACGCCGGGGTCGCTGAGGACATGATCGCCCCGGCCCCCGGCTCCGAGACCATGTGCCGCTACCTCTGCGAGATCTTCCTGGGGCGCGACACCGAGGCCATCGTCTCGTCGCAGAGCTACGACGGCCACCAGATAGCCTCGTGTATCGCCGGCGCCAGGGTCGTCGCGGTGCCGCCGGCCGGCTACCGCTACGACATCGACGGCATCGTCGCCGCCGTCACCCCGCGCACGCGGATCATCTGGGTGTGCAACCCGGACAATCCGTCCGGGACGGCGCTCAGCAGGGCCGAGGCCCGGCGTCTCGTGGAGACGGTGCCGCCGGAGGTCGCGGTCGTGTTCGACCAGGCGTACCGCGAGTTCGTGGACGACGCCGACTACGGTGACGGCCTCGACCTGCTCCGCGAAGGCCACCGCAACGTCGTCGTGCTGCGCACGCTGTCGAAGGCGTTCGGCCTCGCGGCGCTGCGTCTGGGGTACGCCATCGCCGACCCCGAACTGTGCACCGTGGTCGACAACATCCGCGAGCCGTTCTACATCGCCGGACCCTCGTGCGCGGCCGGGGTGGCCGCGGTGACGCAGGACGCGGAGTGGTCGCGGCGGGTCTGCGAAGAGACGGTCGCCGAGCGGACGCGCGTGCAGCAGGCGCTCACCGAGCTCGGCCTCGACGTGGTCCCGAGCCAGGCCAACTTCGTCCTCGTCGACACGCACCGCGACGGCATCGAGCTCTACGAGGGTGTCATGAGGCACGGCATCATCGTGCGTCTGGGCTCCATCTGGGGCTGGGACACGCACGTGCGCATCACCATCGGCATGCCCGAGCACAACGACCGCATGCTGGCGGCGGTGCGCGCGGAACTGGGCGGCGCAAGCTGAAACACGGCGCGCGCGCCGCGGCCGCGTGAAGGCGGCCCGGCGCCGCGGCCGGCTTCATGCGGAAAGGGCGGGGCGTCAGACGCGCCCCGCCCTTTTCCGCGGGAAGTCCACGGCCGCAAGGCCCCCGCACAAGCGGCCGGGACCCTACTTTCGTCGCCGACCCGGCCGGTCCCTTCTTGCCGCCGCCGGAACCCCGCTACAATCGGGCGCGACCATGGACACAGGCTTTCTCACCCGCGCGCTCGTCGACGGTGGTGAGCGGCGCCTCTACCAGGTGTACGTGCCGAGCGACTACACCCCCGCGAAGCGCTGGCCCGCCATCCTGTTCCTGCACGGGGCCGGCGAGGGCGGGCGCGACGCGCTGCTGCCGACGGAGTACCAGCTCGGCAGCGCCATCCGCCGCAACGCCGCCCGCTACCCGGGCCTGGTCGTGTTCCCGCAGGTGCCCGTGTACAAGCCGGCGTACTCGTCCGGCGACGTGGACTTCGCCCTGCGCGTGCTCGCGCACGCCGAGGGCGACTTCAGCGTCGACCCCGGGCGCGTGTACCTCACCGGGGTCTCGACCGGCGGCAAGGCCGCGTGGCACGCGCTGTACCGCCACCCGCAGCGCTTCGCCGCCGCACTCGTCTGCTGCGGCGTCGTGCGGCCGGTCATGGCCGGCGGCGCGCTCGTGCCCGA
>CAIXSE010000511.1 GCA_903921965.1 uncultured Thermoleophilia bacterium
CGCCCGCGACTACGGCGTGGCCGGGGTCGTCGCCGGCTTCGAGCCGCACGACGTCCTGCTGGCGCTGCTGCGGCTGGTGCGCATGGAGGCGCCGGCCATCGCGATCGAGTACGGCCGCGCGGTGCGGCCCGAGGGGAACCCTGTCGCCCAGGGCATCCTCGAACGGGTCTTCGAGCCGTGCGACGCCGACTGGCGCGGCCTGGGCGTGATCCCCGGCTCCGGCCTGGGCCTGCGCGAGGAGTTCGCGGAGATGGACGCCTCGGTCCGCTTCGCGATCGCGCCGGGGCCGGCGCTCGAGCCCGCGGGCTGCCGCTGCGGCGAGGTGCTGCGCGGCGTGCTCGACCCGGCCGCCTGCGCCCTGTTCGGGCGGCGCTGCACGCCGCAGGACCCCGTGGGCGCCTGCATGGTCAGCAGCGAGGGCGCCTGCGCCGCCCGCTACCGCTTCCGGGACGTGGACGATGACTGACGGCCCGGGCAACGCCGTGGACGAGCGCGGCGGCGAACGCATCCTGCTCGGCCACGGGAGCGGCGGCAAGCTCTACCGCGACCTCGTGCACGACGTCTTCGTCGCGGCATTCGCCAACCCCGTGCTGGCGCGGCTCGACGACGCGGCCGTGCTCGCGCCGGCCGGCCGCCTCGCCTTCACGACCGACAGCCACGTGGTGCGGCCGCTCCGCTTCCCCGGCGGCGACATCGGGCGACTCGCCGTGGCGGGCACGGTGAACGACGTGGCGACGGCGGCGGCGCGGCCGCTGGCGCTCGCCGCCGCCTTCGTCATCGAAGAGGGGTTCGCGGTCGCCGAGCTGCGCGAGGTGTGCGCCTCGATGGCCGCGACGGCGGCCGAGGCGGGCGTGCCCATCGTCACCGGCGACACCAAGGTCGTCGAGCGCGGCGCCTGCGACGGGCTGTACATCACGACGACGGGCGTCGGCGAGGTCGTGGTCGAGCACGAGATGGGCGCCGCCACCGTGCGCGAGGGCGACGCGGTGATCCTCAGCGGCGGCATCGGCGAGCACGCCGTGGCCGTACTGGCGGCGCGCGGCGAGTTCGACTTCCGCACGCCCGTAGAGAGCGACTGCGCCCCACTCTGGGCCCTGGTCGAAGCGGCCGCCGAGGCCGCCGGCCCGGGGTTGCGCTTCCTGCGCGACCCTACCCGCGGCGGCCTGACGACGGTGCTCGCCGAGCTGGCCGAAGAGTCCGGGCTCGGCGTCGAGATCGAGGAGGACGACGTCCCCGTCGCCCCCGGCGTGCGCTCGGTGTGCGACCTCCTGGGCCTCGACCCTCTCACTCTCGCGAACGAGGGCAAGATGGTGCTCGTCACGGCGGCGGACACGGCCGAGGCCGTGGTGGCCGCCGTGCGCGCGGCGCCGTACGGTGCCGAGGCGCGGCGCATCGGCGCCGTCACCGCCGCGCACCCCGGCCGCGTCGCCCTGCGCACGCGGTTCGGCACGCGGCGCGTGCTCGACATGCCTGTCGGCGAACTGCTGCCGCGCATCTGCTGAAGGCGGCCGGGGCGGCTGCGCCGCCGGCCACCACCACTTCGCCGCCGGCCGCCGAGGCCGGCCGGGAAACCGACCGACCGCGGGCCACGCCCGTGAGAAAGGGGTCACGATGCACGAGTCAGGCATCATGCGCGACCTCATCGCCCACTCCCGCGAGGCGGCCGTGGCGAACCACGCGACGAAGGTGACCGAGGTCCACGTGGTCATGACGCCGGCCGCGGACTTCACCGAGGAGTCGCTCGTCGCCCACTTCGACTACTTCGCGAACGAGGACGACCTGCTCCGCGGCGCGAAGCTCGTCGTGGAACACGAGCCCGTCGCGGCCGTGTGCCTGGCTTGCGACGCCGAGTTCAGCGCGACCGAGCCCGAGCCCACCTGCACGAAGTGCGGCTCCGAGGCCGTGCGCCTCGACCCCGAGGCGGCCATGCTCCGGCTCACCGACGTCGTCATCGACGCGGACTGAGCCGGGGCCGCGTCCGGCGCC
>CAIXSE010000512.1 GCA_903921965.1 uncultured Thermoleophilia bacterium
GCACGATCCACACCATCGCGGCCGCGACGGCGATGACGACGAGCGCCGCGATGCGGGCCCCGCCGCGCCCCCAGATGGCGGCCGCGACGAACGCCGCCAGGACGACGGCGGCGCCGATGTAGGCGGTGCGGACGTAGGAGACGACGATGGCGGCGCAGAGCGCGAGCCCGCCGACGAGCGCCAGCCAGCGCGGCCGCACGAACAGCATGGCCGTCAGTGCGACGGGCAGCAGGAGCACCGCGCCGACGGCGAGCGGGTGCGGCAGCTGCCCCGAGACGTGGCGGACGTCGCTGAGGTAGTACTGGGCGCCGAAGCGGCCCTGCGCCACCATGACGCCGACCGCGAGCAGGAGCGTGAGGACCATCGCCGCCGCCGCGTTGAAGCACCGCTGCTGGCCGCGGCGGTCGCGGCTGATGCGCTCGCAGACCATGAGGACGATGATCCAGGTGGCCACCCTCGTCCAGCCCGCCACGGCGGCCCCCAGTCCGGGGCGCACCAGCGTGAGCACGGCGAGGAGGAACAGGAAGGCCAGCGGGACCGCCGCGAACTTGAGCGGCTCCTCGCGGTCGCGGGCCTGGATGACGAAGAACAGGAACGCGGAGACGATGAGCCCGAAGCCCCAGAGCACGCCGAGCGTGTAGCCGCCGACCCCCTGGCGCACGAACGCGTCGACGAGCGGCCGCAGCGCGATGTAGGTGAGGAGCGCGATCTCGGGCTGCCAGATGAAGAGCGCGACGTAGACGAGCAGGGCCGCGCCGACGAGGGCGAGCTTCTGCATGCCGTCGGTCCCCGCCACGGTGCCCGCGGCGAGGCCCAGGGCCGCGAGCAGGACCACCGCGGCGACGCGGAGGGCCGGTGCGAGCGGCGCACGCCGCGCGGGACTCAGCGAGGCGGGCTTCACGCGTCGTCCCCGGCGCTCGAGCCGACCCAGCCGGCGCCGTCCGCGCCCTCGAGCACGAGCGTGAAGAAGTCCGCGAGCCGCTGTACCTGGCGCTCGCGGCTGAAGTCGGCGGCCGCCTCCGTGGGCGGCGTGGCCAGGCGGCCCGCGGCGCGCTTCTCCGCGAGCCACGCGCGGAGCTGCGCCGCGATCGCCTCCGGGTCCGACGAGGCGACGCCCAGGCCGCGTGCTTCGACGAGCCGAGCGGCCGCGCCGCCCGGCGCCCCCACGACGAGGACGGGGCGCCGCGCCCCGAAGTACTCGAACAGCTTGCCGGGCAGGACCCCTGCTTCTTCCGGGCGGTCCCACATGAGCAGCAGGAGCGCGTCGGCGCGCGCCTGCACGCGCAGCGACTCGGCGTAGGGGACCTGCGGCGACACCGTGATGTGCTCGGCGACGCCCGCCGCGGCGGCGAGTTCGGCGGTCAGCTGGTGGTCGGCGCCGTAGAACTCCACGCGCACGTGCCGCGCGTCGTCGCCCAGCGCGCGGAGGGCCGCGAACAGCGGCCCCGGGTCGCGGCTCCCCCCGTACAGCGTGCCGAGGTGCGCGATGACGAGCTCGCCGGGAGCGGCGGACGCGGCGTCGTCCGGGCGTCCCGTGGTCTCGAAGCCGTTGTAGACCACCTCGACCGGCACGCGGTACCGGTCCTCGAGGACCTCCCTCCAGGGGTCCGACATGGTGACCAGCCCGGCCGCGGTGCCGAGGATGCGCCGCTCGAGGCGGGCATCGATCCCCCTGAACCACGGCGGCAGGTAGCGGTAGTGGTTGTCCGACCACAGGTCGCGGAGCTCGGCCACCCACGGGAGCCCGCGCAGCCGCGCGA
>CAIXSE010000513.1 GCA_903921965.1 uncultured Thermoleophilia bacterium
CCGGCGCGGTCGGCGGCGCGTCCTCGCCGGCGGAGGCCGCCGCGGCCGGCGCCGCCGCCGGTCGCGAGGCCGCGGCGCGCGCGGCGCGACTGGGTTAGCCGGGCCACTCCGGCCGGCGATCCCGCTCAGGCCCTCGGCGGTTCAGCGTCCGCCGGTGCGCGCCGATAGAGGAGGGTATGTCGAACGCGGCACTCATCAACCTCGTGCTCCTGCTGACGACGGCGGCGACCGCGACCGTCGCCGGCGTGCTGGTGTGGGCGCGCGTGCACGTCCCCGGGGCGCGCGCCATGGCCCTCCTCCTCCTCGGTACGGCGGCCAACTGCGCGCTCTTCGGTGCGGAGTTCGCGGTCACGTCCCGCGAGGCGAAGCTCGCGCTGGAACAGGCGCTCCTCGTGGGGTGGGAGGTCGTGCCCATCCTGTGGCTCGTCTTCGCGCTGCAGTTCACGGGGCGCGGGCGGTACGTGCGGCCCTGGCTGGTGGCGGCGCTGTGCGTGGTGCCGCTCGTGGGGCTGGCGGTGGCGCTCACCAACGAGCGCCACCACCTGTTCCTGACGGTCTACAGCGTGCCGGCGGCCGACCCCCACCTCGCCCTGCGGCGCGATCTCGGCCCCGCCTTCGTGGCTCACGCCAGCTACGCCTACGCCCTGCTCGCGGTCGGCACGGTCCTGCTCTTCAGCCTTGTCTGGCAGTCGCGGACGCTGTACCGGCGGCAGGCGATCGCGCTGCTCGCGGCCGTCTTGCTGCCGTGGGTCGCCGACTTCTTCGTGCTCAGCGGGTCACACCCGGCGGCGGGGGCCGACGTCGAGGCCGTGGTGTTCGCCGTCTCCGCCCTCATCATGGTCTACGCGCTGGTGCGGCTGCGTGTCAGAGACGTGCTGGCGGTCTCTCGCCGGACCATCCTCGACAGCCTGCCGGACGCCGTGATGGTGCTGGACGCCGGCGGCGGCGTGCTGTACGCGAACCCGGCCGGGTCCGGCCTGCTGGAGCGGGTGGCGCCCGGCACCGGCCCCGGACGGCGGCGCGTCTGGCCCGCCGCGGCGGGCGCGCCGCCGGGACTCGCCGGCGCTGACGCCCGGCCCGGGCTGTCGCCGGCGCCGGCGCCGGGCGAGCCGCCGGACCCCACGGCGGCCGGCTCCCTGCAGGTCGGCGGCCTCGCCTACGACCTGCGGCTGTCGCCCGTGCGCGACGCCTCCGGCGGCACGGTCGCCCGGCTGCTCCTCGCCCGCGACGTGACCGACCGGGTGCGCGCCGAGCGCGACCTCGAGGAGAGCCTGGCGCGGAACCTCCGGGCCATGGACGCTACCGTCCAGGCCCTCTCCGCCGTCGTCGAGAGCCGCGACCCCTACACCATGGGCCACCAGCGCCGCGTGCGCGCCCTCGCGAAGCTCATCGCCGAGGAGATGGGCCTCTCCGGCGACGAGGTCCGCGGCCTCTGCGTGGCCGCCGAGGTCCACGACATCGGCAAGGTCTCCGTGCCCGTCGAGATCCTCGCCCGGCCGGTGAAGCTCACCGCCGCGGAGTTCGCGCTCGTCCAGGACCACGCCGAGGCGGGCTACCGCATCCTCGGCGAGATCGACTTCCCCTGGCCGGTCGCCGACGTGGTCCGCCAGCACCACGAGAAGCTGGACGGGTCCGGCTACCCCTGCGGCCTGCGCGGCGACGACATCCTGCCGGCGGCGCGGATCCTCTGCGTGGCGGACGTGGTCGAGGCGATGGCGTCCGACCGTCCGTACCGGCCGGCGCTCGGCGTGCCGGCGGCGGTGGAGGAGATCGCCGCGCAGCGCGGGCGGCTGTTCGATCCGGTGGTGGTCGACGCGTGCCTGCGCGTGCTGGAGCGACGGGGGTTCGTGCTGCCCGACTGAGGCACGGCGACGGGCCTGAAGGTCGTGGCGAAGAGGAGGGGAGAGATGGAGCCCGGTCGCGGATTCGAACCGCGGACCCCCTCCTTACCATGGAGGTGCTCTGCCTGCTGAGCTAACCGGGCCTGCTGGTGGGGGAGCCAGGATTTGAACCTGGGTAGGCTGCGCCAACGGATTTACAGTCCGCCCC
>CAIXSE010000514.1 GCA_903921965.1 uncultured Thermoleophilia bacterium
CCGCTGCAGTACGGCGCCATGCCGGACCTGGGGCGGTACTCGCGGCCGGACGGCCCGGTCGCGAACTGGTCGGAGCTCCTGCCGCTCGGGCGCATCGCGGAGGCGCGCGCGGCCCAGGAGGAGGCGGCCGCCATGGCCGCGCACGACATCGCCTTCGTGGCCGAGGGGGTGTGGGAGGCAGGGGCCGACGCCATCGACCTGGACACGTGCGGCGCGGCCGGCGACGCCGACCTCCTGGCCGCGCTCACCGCGGCGCGCGCGATCCGCGAGCGCTGCCCCGGCATGGGCATCGAGATGGGCATGGCGAGCGAGCTGGTGCTCGGCATGCACGGCGAGCTGGAGTGGGAGGGCGTCCGCCTCGCGGGCCTGCGGCCTCACGAGCAGGTGGAGCTGGCGGCCAAGGCCGGCGCCACCGTGTTCGGACCCGCCGTGAACGTCAACTCCACGAAGTCGCTGCCCTGGAACCTCGCCCGCGCTCTGACCCTCGTCAAGCCGTGCTGCGAGCGGTCGCCGATCCCCGTGCACATGAACGTCGGGATGGGCGTCGGCGGCGTGCCGATGGCCGTCCGCGCGCCGGTCGACGCCGTCTCACGCGCCGCGCGCGCCTGCGTCGACATCCTCGCGGTCGACGGGTTGTAGGTGGGCGCCGGCGATCCGCTCGGGATGAGCGCGACGCACGCCAACGCCGCGGGCATGGGCGGGATGCGAGCCGCCGGAGATCTGGTGGCTCGCCTGCAGATGACCCGGGGCATGCGGCTCCCCGAAGCGAAGCGCTACGTGGCGGACAGGCTCGGCGTGAGCCCGGCCGAGCTCTCGGACGCCCCGACGATGCACGAGGTGAGGGGCGAACTGGGACTCGGACGCATCAGCTACGGCGGCGCGGCGCTCTACCCCGGCCAGCCGAGCGCGATGGAGGCCAAGTTCCGCATCGCCGAGGTGCTGGACCTCCCCGTCAACTGCGTGGAGAGGTTCCGCGCCAACGCGCGGCTCTGACGAGGTCAGCGGTTGACGGTGAAGTCGAGCGGCGCGCTCGGCCCGTACTTCGTGCGCACCACGAGCGGCACGCGCCCGAGCGGCGCCTGGTCGGGCACGGCGGCGACGATCATGCTGTCGCTCCACCACAGATAGCGCGCTGAGGCGACGCCGCCGAAGCTCACGGCGCCGTCGGCGCGCGCGCCGAAGTTGCAGCCGGTGACGACGACGAAGGTGCCGCGCCGGCCTGACGTCAGGGAGAGCCGGCCGACGGTCGCCGGCTTGCCGGCGTCGGCGGCGACGCCCGACGGCGTGACCGGCGCCGTGAGGAAGTCGGGGCTGGAGCCGGAGCCGTCCCTGTCGATGCGGCCGATCCGCGAGCCGGTGTCGTCGGCCCAGTACACGTAGGCGTCCTGCTTGGCGAGCGCGCCGTCCCCGCCGGGCACCTGCGACGCAGGCGCGACCTGCTCCGGGAAGAACCCCAGCGGGTAGACGCGCCAGAGGCCGGCGTCGCACAGCCAGTAGACGTAGCTGTCGCCGCGGGTCACGCCGCCCATCCACCCGTAGGTGGCGCCGGTCAGGTTCTTGAGTGTGTCGAAGGCCGTGAAGTAGAAGAGCCCCCAGGCCTTGGAGCCGGCCGTGACGAAGACCCTGCCGTTGAACACCTCGACCCCGTGGACGTTCACGGACGAGCCGACCCACTCCCACGGTACCTGCACGTTGCCGGCGTCGAGGTTGGCCCGGCCGACGAAGGTCTTGTCCCCGAGGTCGGGGCTCGGGCTGTCGACGCTCCAGTAGAGGTTGTCGCCGATGGCCAGCCCCGTCACGGGCCAGTTGGGGTAGCCGGGGATGTGCCAGAGGCCGGTGCGCGGGACGAAGTCGGGGTCGACCCCCGTGCCGTCGAGGTTGGCCCGGCCGATGGTCTCGGTCGTCTGGTCGGCCCAGTAGATGTAGCGGTTGTCGACGGCCACGGCGGTCGGCCGGTCGATGCCGGCGATGAAGCTGCCGTTCGCGCCGGTACCATCGAGGTTGGCGCGGCCGATCGAGTGCGTGCCCTGGTCGGCCCAGTAGATGAAGGCCTCGGCGCGCTGCGCCAGAGCCAGAGAAGCCAGGAAGACGAGGGCGACTGCCGCGAACAGCAGCGGGAGTCGCAGGTCACGCGTGGTCGGATCGTTCATCGCGAGATCCCCTCAAGAGTCGCATCGGCCCCGGTCACCTCCCGGTGACGCGGACCTGAGGATACGGGCACGGCGAGAGCGTCGCAACCGGCGGGCGGCCGGGCGCGAGGGATTGGTGAGCGGC
>CAIXSE010000515.1 GCA_903921965.1 uncultured Thermoleophilia bacterium
GATCTCGGGCAGCGCGTCGATGAGCCGCGAGCAGTCGGCCACGTCCTTCTTCATCGTCTGGCGCAGCTCGCCGGTGTACGGGTCGATGACGTTGATGCCCTCGCCGAAGTTGGTGAAGCCCACGCGGCCGTCCTCGAGCACCACATCGTGTTTGGGGTCGCGGCCGTAGCACACGAGCCGCGAGGGCGTGGTGCGGATCGCGTCCTCCACCACGTGCGCCGGGATCTTGACGATGCCGTTGACCTCCACCTTGCAGCCGGCGCCGTGGAAGACCTCCTGCGCCTCCTCGTCCTCGACGCCGACCCCGGTGCGCTCGAGGACGTCCAGCGTCGCCATGTGGATGTCGGTGAGCTCGTCGGGGGTGAACACTTCGAGATGCAGGCCGCCGCTGCGGCGGTGGCCTGCCTGAAGGTTCCTTCTCATCTCATCTCCTCCTCGGGCGCCTCGCGAGCATACCCCGGCCACCGACCCCACGTGCCGGACCACCACACGGACAGGCAAGGGTTCGTGCGGACCGCCCAGTCCAGGCTCGCCGGCGATCGATCGCCGATGGCCGGGCAAGACACCATCCGTTTAGTGCACACCATATGGATGGTTACGAATCTAAGCGCCGGGTCCCACGGTGTCAATGAACGACGTCCCGGCTGCTTCACCGGAGCATTGACAGCCTCCTCCCCGGTGCTATAGTGGCCTCCACCGAACGGTGTACACCGTTCGGATGGTGCGTTCCCATCCCCAGCCCGAAGGCGGGTGCACCGTGACAGCCGCAGACGAGGTCGTGCAGCGACAGACCATCCTGGACCCCGGGCGCTTCGACCTCGTCGAGGGGCAGGCCACCATGAAGGCCGTCGTCACCACGGGGAACGGCGGTTTCGACAAGCTCGACTATCGGGACGTCCCCGTCCCTCGCCCGACGTCGGGTGAAGTGCTGCTCCGGGTCCTCGGCGCAGGCGTGAACAACACGGAGATCAACACCCGTGTGGGCTGGTACTCGGCCTCGGTCACGGCGAGCACCGAGGGCTTCGCCGCGACGCAGGAGAAAGAGGCGGCACAAAAGGCGGACGGCGGCTGGGACGCGCCGACCCCGTTCCCCTTCATCCAGGGCACCGACTGCTGCGGGCGCGTCGTGAGCGTCGCCGGGGACGTCGACGAGGGCCTCGTCGGCCGCCGCGTGCTGGTACGCGCCTGCATGCGACCGTTCGGCTACGCGTCCATGAAGAACATCTGGATGGCCTCCGACTTCGACGGAGCCTTCGCTCAGTACGTCAAGGTCCCGGCCACCGAGGTCTTCCCCATCGAGTCCGACTGGAGCGACGTCGAGCTCGCCACCATCCCGTGCTCATACGGCACGGCCGAGACCATGCTGCACCGCGCCCAGGTGGCCTGCGGCGACCGCGTCCTCGTCACCGGAGCGTCCGGCGGTGTGGGCTCGGCCGCCGTGCAGCTGGCGAAGCGTCGCGGCGCTGAGGTCTTCGCCGAGGACGTGTATCACTTCCGTCACGTGCGCACGCTGCCCGAGCCGGAGGCGTCTCGCGTGCGCGCCGAGTGGCTCGACCAGCTGCGTGCCGCGGGCGCGGACCACATCGTCGACGACGCCGCCGACATCGTGTCCGCCTTCGGCTCGGAGAGCGTGGACGTGGTGGTCGACAACGTCGGAGGGCCGGCCTTCGGTGGTCTCGTGGAGGTGCTGGCGCGCGGTGGCAGGTACGCCTCCTCCGGCGCGATCGCCGGCCCCGTCGTCTCCTTCGACAAGCGCTCCTTCTACCTGAAGGACCTGACCTTCTTCGGCATCACGGCCTGGGACGAGCCGGTGTTCCCGAACCTCGTCTCCTACATCGAGCGTCACGAGATCAAGCCGCTCGTCGCGCGCACCTTCCCGCTCGCACGCATCGCCGATGCGCAGCGCGCCTTTCTCGAGAAGAAGCACCTCGGCAAGTTCGTGCTCGTCCCGCCGGACCCGGAAGAGACTGACTGAGTCGCCGCGAGGGTCCGCGCTCAGCCACTGCCAAACGTGACGTGAAGGGGGGCCGAGGCTGTCCTGAACCGCTCATCACCTGCTAGTTCGGCCCGACGTGCAGGGTGACCAGAAGACCCGGGGGAGTCCTCTCGTCCTGCCCGGCACAGTCGTTGCCCGTGTCGCCTGCCAACGCATACACAGGGGGAATCTCGATATGGCCAGCGAGAAGCACACAAGAGAGTACGGGCAGCACCTCGTAGACATGGTCAAGAGCGGCCGCATGACGCGACGCCAGCTTCTGGTCCGCGCCTCGGTGTTCGGTCTCTCGGCAACGGCCGCAGGCCAGCTGCTGGCCGCCTGCGGCAGCAGCGGCGGCGGCGAGTCCGCCTCTCCGGCGGCCAGCGCCAGCAGCGCGGTCGAGCCGGTGATGGGGGGCAAGCTCAAGGTCATCATCTCGCCGTCGATCACCGACATCGACCCGGTCACCATCTACGACCAGGGCGGCATCACGCTCATCTCCCAGTTCTGCGAGTACCTCATCAACCTCAGGGACGACATGACGCTCGAGGGCCGGCTGGCCGAGAGCTGGACGCCCAACGACACGGGCGATGTCTGGACCTTCACGCTGCGCCAGGGCATCAAGTTCAACGACGGCAGCCCCTTCGAGGCGCCCGACGTGGTCTCCACGATGGACCGCCTGGTCGACCCCAAGAGCGGCTCGGCCGCCCAGGCCGCCCTGCTCGGCATCCTCTCGGTGGGCGGCACCAAGGCGGTCGACACCTACACGGTGGAGTTCAACCTCGACAAGCCCTTCGCCGACTTCCCGTACATGGTGTGCACGTCCTCGTACAACACGGTGATGCTTCCTCGCGCGTACAAGGGCGACTGGGTCAAGAATCCAGTGGGGACCGGTCCCTGGCTGCTCAAGGAGTACGTGGCCAAGCAGAAGTGCATCGCCACGAAGAAGCCCGACTACTGGCGCAAGGACGCGCAAGGCCGCCAGCTACCGTTCATGGACGAGGTCGAGTGGATCATGATCGCGGACGAGAACGCCTCCACGCTGCAGCTGCAGTCGGGAGCAGCCGACGTGCAGGCGCAGACGGTCTTCCAGGGCGCGCAGCCGCTGTGGACCGACCCCGACATCAGGATCGACATCTACCCGTCTCCCGGCATCCGCGAGCTGCAGATGAACACCCTGAAGGACCCGTTCACCGACAAGCGGGTCCGTCAGGCCGTGGCTCTCTCCCTCGACCGCGTGGCCATCAACCAGGCGCTCTTCGACGGCAAGAGCATCATCGGCAACGACACCTTCTTCCAGACGCCGCCCTACCCGAACCAGCCGCCGACCGTCGAGCGCAAGCAGGACTACGCGAAGGCGAAGCAGCTCCTCACCGACGCCGGCTTCCCCAACGGGCTCGACGTCACCCTGACCGCCGAGGACTACCTCGAGGTGCCTCAGTACGCACAGCTGATCCAGGCGCAGTGCAAGCCGGCCGGCATCAACGTCACGATCCAGCCGATCGCCTACGAGAAGTGGTACGCGGGCTCCAACGACCAGACGCCGTGGCTCAACGTGCCCTTCGGCATCACCGAGTGGGGTCCGCGTCCGACGCCGGGCGTGTTCGTGCAGGCCATGCTGCTGCCCGACAGCGCCTGGAGCTCGTCGCACTGGAACAACCAGGAGTTCGCGGGCATCTTCGAGCAGTACATGTCGACGACCGACGAGGCCTCCCGGCTCGACCTGGCCACGCAGCTGTCGACGATCCAGCAGGACGACACGCCGATCATCGTGGCGTTCTACATCACCCAGCTGCGCGCCCAGAAGAAGGCCGTCCACGGGATCACCGGTCCCGGCGCGTTCTACTGCGACGTCTCAGGAGCGTTCATCGCGAGCGCCTGATCCGCGAGTCGCGCGCCGACGCAGTCACCGCAACTGCCGATCCCGGCGCGCCGTGAGCCGGTCCCCCTCCGGCTCATCCTCCCGGCCGCCCGCGTAGCACGCGGGCGGCCGGGAGGTGGCGGTCGACCGGCGCCGGCCGGTCTGCCGCCGCACCCGCCCCCGGCGGCGCGACGGGACATCCAGGTCCCGGGAAGAAGACCTCGCAGACCACGCAGGGGAACCGCCCCCTGAATTTCTGTCGACATCGCACCGAGATCGAGCATCTTCGTGCGCCATGCGGGGTGACGACAGAATATTCGCTCGAATCTGTCGACAGATACGACAAACTGACCGGTCAATCGCCTGCAGCAGTTGCCTTCTCCGGAAGCCGTCTGTATCGTGTCACCGAGACGTCGGGGGGATCCGCCGACGTCCGTATCCACGATGGGGGGCCGAATCGGCACGGCCCGAACCAGGGGGAGTAGCGCCATGAGTGAAGAGAAGCACGGCACCGACAGCAGCATCGACTACATGGTCGAGCAGGTGCGCAGCGGCAAGATGACGCGGCGGCAGCTCATCGCGGGCGCCACCGCGCTGGGCCTCGGCGCGACCGCCGTAGGCAGTCTGCTCGCCGCCTGCGGCGGCGAGAGCAGCGGCGGTGGCGGGGGGGCCTCGGCCTCGGCGGCGCCCAGCGGCAGCGCGATGCCCGAGCCGGTCATGGGCGGCACGCTCACCGGCATCATCCCGCCGTCCATCACCGACATTGACCCGGTCACCATCTACGACCAGGGGGGCATCGTCCTCATCCAGCAGGTCTGCGAGTACCTCATCGCGCTGGACAACGCCAACGGCCTCAAGCCGAGTCTGGCGACCGAGTGGTCGGGCAACGAGGACGGCTCCGTGTGGACCTTCAAGCTCCGCGAGGGCGTCACCTTCAACGACGGCAGCCCCCTCGAAGCCGCCGACGTCGTCGCGAGCCTGGATCGCGTCACCGATCCCGAGGGCGGCTCCGGCGCCCTCGCCGCTCTCCAGGGCATCCTCTCGCCTGGCGGCACGAAGGCCGTCGACACCATGACGGTCGAGTGCACGCTCGACAAGCCCTTTGCCGACTTCCCGTACCTGGTCTGCCAGTCGTCGTACAACACGGTCATCCTCAAGCGCGACTACGCCGGCGATTTCGCGAAGAACCCGGTCGGCACCGGCCCCTTCATGCTCGAGTCGTACAACGCCAAGCAGAAGGCCGTCATGGTCAAGAACCCCACCTACTGGGGCACCGACGCCAAGGGCAACAAGCTCCCCTACCTCGACCAGGTCACCTGGGTCATGGTGCAGGACGAGTCGGCCGCCAACCTGCAGCTGCAGTCCGGCGCCGTCGACTTCCAGCCGCAGACCGTGTTCCAGGGCTCCCAGGCGCTGTTCGCCGACCCCAACCTGCGCGTCGACATCTACCCCGGCTCCGGCATCCGCGAGGTCGCCTTCAACCTCGAGAAGGAGCCGTGGAAGAGCGCGCCCAAGGAGCTGCGGCAGGCTGTAGCCTGGTGCCTCGACCGCGACGCCATCAACAAGGCGCTGTACGACGGCCGCAGCCTCATCGGCTACGACACCTTCTGGGAGCCGACGGTG
Organism: uncultured Thermoleophilia bacterium; assembly: GCA_903921965.1. The sequence goes on from CAIXSE010000515.1 coordinate 5,460, forward strand.
TTCCCCGGCAGCCCGGACGTGCCCGAGCAGCGCGCCCAGGACTACACCAAGGCCAAAGAGCTCCTCACCACCGCCGGCTTCGCCGACGGCATAGAGATCGAGCTCACCGTCGCCAAGTACCTCGAGAACCCGCAGCTCGCGCAGCTCATCCAGCAGCAGTGCAAGCCGGCCGGCATCACCGTGAAGATCAACCAGATCAGCTACGACGCGTTCTACGCCGGCAGCGAGACCGACACCCCGTGGCTCAACGCGCCCATGGTCATCGTCGAGTGGGGCAGCCGTCCCACGCCGGGCGTGTTCGCCCAGGCCATGCTCATGCCGGGCGTGCCGTGGAGCTCGTCGCACTGGGACAACCAGGACTTCGCCAGCACCTTCGACCAGTACATGGCGACCACCGACGAGGCCAAGCGCACCGAGCTGGCCACGCAGCTGTCCACGATCCAGCAGGACGACACGCCCATCATGGTGCCGTTCTTCATCACCCAGCTGCGCACGCAGAAGAAGGACGTGTACGGCATCCAGGGCCCCGGCAACTTCTACTGCATCATGTCCGAGGCCTTCAAGGCGCAGTGACCGGCCTGATCTGAAGGAACTTTTCTCGCGCGAGGCCCCGGGACGGTACGTCCCGGGGCCTCGCGCTCGTTTGCGGCCCGTCCCGAACGACCCGGCCGGACCGGCGGCCGGGCCCCGGCGACGGCCCGGCCGGACGGGAGCGGCTCACCCCCCGAGCGACTCACCCCCCGGCCGGCGCGGAGGGGGACAGCGCACCGCGCTCTCAGCCCATGAGCTCCTTGCACTTCTCGACGCCGAGCGACGCGTTCGCGCCGTAGGCGTCGGCGCCCACCTCGGCGGCCCACTCGGCCGAGACCGGGGCGCCGCCGATGATGACCTTGACCTTGTCGCGCAGGCCGGCGTCCTTGAGGGCC
>CAIXSE010000516.1 GCA_903921965.1 uncultured Thermoleophilia bacterium
CACGTTCACGGTGAGCGGCGACATCCGCGACTGGGTCAAGCTCGACATGCCCGAGTCGTGGTACGGCGCCGACAGCGTCCCCTGGGAGGTCACCGACGACCTCACCGGCCCCGTGTGGCGCGTCGCGCGCGACGCGGTGCTCAAGTTCGCCGAGCAGAACCCCGACTTCCCCTGGGCCGACTACGACCAGGAGAACCAGTACGGCATCACGGGCGACGACTTCGCGCAGCCCGACGGGTACATCGACCACCTCATCATCATCACCGCCGGGAGCGGCGAGAGCGCCGGCGGCGGTGTCCAGGGCTCCGACGCCCTCTGGCCGCACTCCTCGGGCATCATGCAGGAAATGAGCGGCGGTCCGGGCGACATGCCGGGCATGATGGTGCCCGGCACCGACGGCCAGGGCCCGCAGGGCAAGGGCATCTGGGTCTTCCCGTACACGCAGGACCCGGAGGACGGCGACCCGGGCGTGTTCTGCCACGAGTTCTCCCACGACCTCGGACTGCCCGACGAGTACGACACGGCGGGCGATCCGCAAGACTCCGCGGCCGGCTTCTGGACCATCATGTCGCAGGGCTCCTGGCTCGGCCGGGAGTGGGGCCTCGGCAGCGCGCCGGGACCCCTCAACGCCTGGGACAAGGCTGCCCTCGGGTTCATCGCCCCGAAGGTCGTGAAGCGAGGCACGTCGGCGACCGTGAAGCTCAGCCCGGCGGCGACGGGCGGTGCGGACGACACCGGCGCGATCATCCAGCTGCCCAAGCGCAGGCACCTCGTCGAGCTGAGCGGCAAGGACGGCGTCAGGGAGTGGTACTCGGACATGGGCGACGACCTCGACACCACCCTGACCACGTCCGACTCCGTCCAGGTCCCGGGCGCCGAGCCCCGGCTCACGTTCCGCACCTGGTACGACATGGAGTCCGGCTACGACTTCGGCTTCGTCCTGGTCTCCTCCGACGGCGGCGAGACCTGGACGACCGCCGAGAGCGCGAAGACCGTCGAGGTCGCCGACGGCGTGTGGGCCCTCACCGGGACCGACACGATCCACTGGGACCGGGCGATCAGCTTCGACCTGAGCCCGTGGGCGGGGCAGAAGGTCCTCATCCGCTTCCGCTACCTCACCGACACCGCGGTGACGCAGCGCGGCTGGGAGGTCACCGACATCGCCCTAGGCGGCACGCCGCTTCCCGAGTCGGCGTTCACCAGCGACGGGTGGCTGCGCGTCGACGGCCAGCGGACCGTGTACAGCGACGCCTACTACATCGCCGAGTACCGCACCTACGCCGGCAGCGGCGCGAGCCTCCGGGACTGCTACGAGTTCGACCGCGGCCGGGCGTCGTGGGTCGACTGGTACTCCTACGACGAGGGTCTCCTGCTCATCTACCGGGACACGTTCTGGAAGGACAACGACGTCAGCCTGCACCCCGGTGAGGGCGGCTGGATGACGCTCGACGCGCGGCCCAACCCCGACGCGGTCTCCTTCGCCGAGACGGCCGGGTACTGGCGCCCGCGCATCCAGCTCCGGGACGGGGCCTTCAGCCTGGGGCACACACCCGCACAGACCATCTACTTCCGCAACTACGAGACCGGCGTCAACGTCGGCGAGCGGACGGCGCCGGGCAAGCTCGCGGCGCCGGCGTTCAGCGACGCCTGGCAGTACTGGTTCCCCGAGACCCCCGGGGCGGGCGTGAAGGTGCCCGCCGACCTCGGCGTGCGCGTCCGCGTCAAGAGTGTGGCCGCCGATGGGATGACGGTCTTCGTGGACAACGCCAGGTAGCGCCGGCGGGACCGGGGAGACGCCCGTGAGGGTCATGGTCACCGGCGGCGCCGGCTACATCGGCAGCGTCATCGTGCGCCGGCTCCTGCTGCGGGGCCACGAAGTGGCCGTGTACGACGACCTCTTCCGCGGCCACCGCGACGC
>CAIXSE010000517.1 GCA_903921965.1 uncultured Thermoleophilia bacterium
CAGCTTGGCGATCACGAGGCAGGTGAGCACGTCGCCGGGGAAGTCCTGGCCGGTCCACAGGGTGTCGACCCCGAGCAGCATCGTGGCCGGGTGCGTGCGGAACTCCTCGGCGAGCGCGGCGGCGCTCCCGTGCAGGCCCTGCGCGAGCACGAGCACGCCGTCGTCCTCGAGGTGCGGTCCGACCTCGGCGGCCACGCGCGCCATGTCGCGCTTGTTGGTGAAGAGCGCGAGCAGGCGCCCCCCGGTGACCTCGCCGAGACGCCTGATGCGCGCGGCCTGCCGGGCGGCGACGGCGTCGGCGCGCCACGCCTGGCCGGGGTCGTGCTCCAGCACGAGCACCGCCTGCCGGCGGAAGTCGAAGGGCGACGGGAAGACGCGCTCGGTGACGTCCACGTCGGCGTCCAGGCCGGTCATCTCGCGGAAGTACGCGAACGACCCGCGCACCGTGAGCGTGGCGCTCGTGAGGACCGCGCTGCGCAGCCGGTCCCAGAGCGCTTCGCGGACCTGGCGCGCCGGCGTGAGCGGCGTGCGTGCCAGCTTCCAGCGGGCGGCGCGGCCGTCGCCGGGGACCGCGCCCGCGGCCTCGACCTCCGCCCACACGACGGTCGCCTCGCCGCCGCTCTCCGGCAGTTCCGTGAGGAGGGCGCCGAGGCGCGCCGCCTCGTCGGTGAGCGCCACCGCCGCGGCATGGTCGCGGTGGTCTTCGGGGAGGGCGTCCACCGCCGCGGCGGCGCCCGCCGACAGGGCCGAGAGGGCCTCGGCCAGCAGCGACGCGGCGGTGGCGAACGGGTCCCACGCCGGCAGCTCGCGCAGGCCCGGCGTGAGCCACACGGTGGTGTCGTAGTCCTGCCACGGGCGGGGCTCGCGCCCCGGGCCCGGGGCGCCTCGGCGCGCGCGGTCCTCCGCGGCGCCGCCCGGCGCTCCGGCGCCGTCCTCCTCGGTGGCCGCCCGTCCGAGCGCGGCGAGCGTCGCCGCCACCGCGCGCGCCAGGTCCGGCAGCGTGCCGGCGGCGAGCTCGCAGGCCTCCGCCGCCGCGTCCAGCGCCCGTTCCTGCTCCGGCTCCGTGCGCCGTGCCGCCGCGCGCAGCCGCTGCGGCAGCCCGCGGACGCCCCGCCGCCCGCGCAGGTCGGCGAGGACCAGGTCCAGGGCCACCGAGTCGACCTCCTCGGTGAAGGACTCGGTGGCTTCGTGGTAGAGCAGGTGCGCCTCGTCGATGACCACGTCTTCGAACGGCGGCAGCGTGTCGGGCCCGGTGAGCAGCAGGGCGTGGTTCACGCACACGAGGTGGGCGCCCTCGGCGCGGGTCCGCGCCGCCCGCCAGTGGCAGCCGCGGCGTGCCGGGCAGTGCCGGCCCATGCAGGTGGCGCGTGAGGAACGCAGCTCCCGGGCCGCCTCGGCGAGGGCCGGGAGCTGCAGCGAGGCGCGATAGGGCAGGGCCGAGAGGTCCACCTCGCCGCGGCGCGACCTGCCGACGAGGTAGGCCAGGGCCAAGGCGCGGTCGGCGTCCGGCAGCACGCCCTGCTCGCCGATGACGGCCTCGTCCAGGCGCCGGCGGCAGATGTAGTTC
>CAIXSE010000518.1 GCA_903921965.1 uncultured Thermoleophilia bacterium
CTTCCTGACGGTGGACGAGGAGCCCGACATCCGCTTCTGGAAGCTCGCCGACCTGCAGCAGTTCGACCTCGGCGCCATGAGCCCCTCCGCGCCCTACGGCTACTGGGACGCGCACGGCAAGACGCAGAAGCAGACGCCCGGTGCGCGGCTGTGCACGCTGGAAGAGGTCTTCCAGCTCGTGCGCGACTGGGGGGACGACGACGTGTACCTCAACGTCGAGACGAAGTCGTTCCCGTACCCCACGAACCCGGCCAACCCCGACCCGGCGACGTGGGTGCGCCAGTTCTACGACCTCGTGAAGACCTACCACATGGAGGACAGGGTCTTCCTGCAGTCGTTCGACTGGCGCACGCTGGTCGAGATGAAGAAGCTCGACCCGGCGATCCCGACGGTCGCGCTGACCGCGGACCAGCCCTCGTGGAACGAGGAGGGCGACGAGGGCGACTACCAGTGGCCCGACAGTCCGGAGCCGTCGCCGTGGATGGCCGGCCTGGACATCAAGGACTTCGGCGGCGACGTGGTGAAGGCCGCGCACGCCATCGGGGCCGACGTGCTCACACCGTACCACACCGAGGTGACGAAGGCCGTGGTCGCCGAGGCCCACGCCTTCGGCATGCGCGTCGTCCCCTACACGGTGAACGACACGAAGCGCATGAAGGCGCTCATCAAGATGGGCGTGGACGGCCTCATCACCGACCGGCCGGCGACCCTGCGCAAGGTCTGCAAGAAGCTCGGCGTGAAGGTGCCGGCGCCGGCCGAGGACCCCGCGAGCAAGCCGTACTACACGGGGACCGACGGGCTCTGACACACCTGTGGCCGGGCAAAGGCCGGCCGGGACAGCCCGCGCTCCCCTCCCGGCGCGGTCGTAGAATCGTCACGGCACAGCGTCGAGGGAAGGGGACCGTCGTGACAGAGAAGCGGAACCGGACGAGCCTGCCGATCGCGGACGCCGTCGCGCCACCCGCGCTCGCCTTCGACGCCAAAGACCCGGCAGCCGCCTTCGACCCCATCGAGCCCCTGCGGCCGCCTGGCGGCGCTCCGAACGTCCTGCTCATCCTCCTGGACGACCTCGGCTTCGGGGCGCCGAGCGCCTTCGGCGGGCCGTGCGAGGCGCCGATCATGGAGCGCCTCGCGGGCGAGGGTCTGAGGTACACCCGCTTCCACACCACCGCGCTGTGCGCCCCGACCCGGGCGGCGCTCCTGACCGGCCGCAACCACCACAGCGTGAGCATGGGGTGCGTGCCCGAGCTGGCCACCTCGGCTCCCGGGTACACCACGGTGCGGCCGCAGTCGACCGCCACCTTGCCGGAGATCCTGAGGCTGAACGGCTACTCGACGGCGCAGTTCGGCAAGTGCCACGAGGTGCCGGTCTGGGAGACGAGCCCCATGGGGCCGTTCGACCGCTGGCCGACCGGCAGCGGTTTCGAGTACTTCTACGGCTTCCTCGGCGGCGAGACCAACCAGTACTTCCCCGGGCTCTACGAGGGGACCAGGGCCATCGAGCCGCCCAAGACGCCGGAGGAGGGCTACCACCTCACTGAAGACCTCGCCGACAAGGCGATCGCCTGGATCCGCCGGCAGAAGGCCCTGATGCCCGACAAGCCGTTCTTCGCCTACTTCGCACCGGGCGCCACTCACGCTCCGCACCAGGTGCCGAAAGAGTGGGCCGACCGCTACCGCGGCCGCTTCGACCAGGGCTGGGACGCGCTGCGCGAGCAGACGCTGGCGCGCCAGAAGGAGCTCGGCGTGGTCCCGCAGGACGCCGAGCTCACCGCGCGGCACGCCGAGATCCCGGCGTGGGACGACATGCCGGCCGAGCTCAAGCCGGTGCTCGCCCGCCAGATGGAGATCTACGCGGGGTTCCTCTCGCACACCGACCACCACGTCGGGCGCGTGATCGACGCCGTCGCGGACCTCGGGATCCTCGACGAGACGCTCGTCATCTACATCACCGGCGACAACGGCGCCAGCGCCGAGGGCACCGTCAACGGGTCGTTCAACGAGAACATCATCTTCAACGGCGCCTACGCGCTGGAGACTCCGGAGTTCATGGCCGCCCGCATCGACGAGTTCGGCGGGCCCACCGCCTACAACCACTTCGCGGTGGGCTGGGCCCACGCTATGGACACCCCCTACCAGTGGACCAAGCAGGTCGCCTCGCACTGGGGCGGGACGCGGAACGGCATGATCGTGCGCTGGCCGGCGCGCATCGCCGCCGCGGGCGAGGTGCGCAGTCAGTTCCACCACGTGATCGACGTCGCGCCGACGATCCTGGAGCTCGCGGGCATCCCCGAGCCGGCCGCGGTCAACGGCATCGCCCAGAAGCCGCTGGAGGGCGTGAGCCTGGCCTACACCTTCGGCGACCGGACCGCGCCGGACCGGCACGAGACCCAGTACTTCGAGGTCTTCTGCAATCGCGGCATCTACCACAAGGGCTGGACCGCGGTGACCCGCCACAGCACGCCGTGGGTGGTGGGCCCCCTGCCGTCCTTCGACGACGACGTGTGGGAACTCTACGACACGAACGCGGACTGGACGCAGGCGCACGACCTCGCGGCCGAGCTGCCGGAGAAGCTGCACGAGCTCCAGCGGCTCTGGCTCATGGAGGCCGTGCGGCACGACGTGCTGCCGCTGGACGACCGGCGCGTCGAGCGCTTCAACCCAGACCTCGCCGGCCGGCCGCAGGTGGTCACCGGCTCGCGGCAACTGCTCTACGGCGAGATGGGGCGGCTCACCGAGCCGTCGCTGGTCAACGTGAAGAACAAGTCGCACGCCGTCACCGCCGAGATGGACGTGCCGGACGCGGGCGGCGAAGGCGTCATCATCGCCCAAGGCGGCGCCTTCGGCGGCTGGTCACTGTACCTGAGGGACGGCCGGCCGGCGTACTGCCACAACCTGCTCGGCCTGCAGCGCTTCAAGGTCGGCAGCGAGACGCCCGTCCCGGCCGGTCGCCACCAGGTGCGGATGGAGTTCGAGTACGACGGCGGCGGGCTCGGCAAAGGCGGCGCCGTGCGGCTGTTCATCGACGGCACGCTGACCGGCGAGGGACGGCTGCCGGCGACGGTGCCGCTGATCTTCTCGGCCGACGAGACTGCGGACATCGGCCGCGACGGAGCCTCACCCGTGAGCGACGACTACGGCACCCCCGGCGGCGCCTTCACCGGCACCGTGCACTGGGTGCTCCTCGAGGTCGGCGAGGCCGACCCCGATCACGTGGTCTCGGCCGAGGAGCGCCTCCGCGTCATCATGGCGCGGCAGTAACGGCCCGCAGGGCTACCCCGCCGGCGCCGCGTCCACGCGCGCGACGACGTCGTTGACCGCGCAGACCGCTCCATCCGGCAGGTCGAGCGGAGCCAGGCCCTGCCGCAGCTCGCGGTACCTCGCGGGGGCACTCTAGTCAACTCTCGTCCCACGCCTCGACAAGCAGCCATTCGCCGGGCTCGCACTTCTTGAGCTTCGTCCAGTCGATGGTCGTCTTACCCTTCCACCCGGGCAGCGGCACGCCTTCGCCCACGTGCCAGATCTCGCGAACATTCGGGATGCCGTGGACCAGCACCGGTACGACGTGCTCGGCTGGGACGGTGTAGCGCAGCGGGTAGCCAGTGCCGCCCAGGTCGACGCCCATACCGAACTTGACCAGCGTGTCCAGCCAGTCGAGACCCCAGACATCTGCCTGCCACATCGCGAGGCAGTCCCCCTGCTCCGAATCGAAGGCCGCCGGCTTGTCGCGCCCTTCGACCTGCCGGTAGACGCTGACGTGCCAGCCGAGCATCCTCTGCCTCCCTCCCGCCTCAGGGCACTCTGGTGCGCAGGTACGCCGTCACGGCAGGCCAGTCGGGGAACCGCGCCGACCCGAACGCGATGACTTCGCCGTTGAAGCGGTCGACGCCGTGCTTCACGCGGTCATCGATGAGGAAGTCACCCGCGTTCAGCTGCTTGTGGTGCGTGAGGATCAGCCGCTTTCTGGCGGCCTCGCCAAGGTGGGCCTTCACCCAGCACAGCTTGTCGGACCAAGCGGACGGGTTGTCCCACGGTGCCGTGGACAGGATGTAGACGTCGAACAGCGACGACAGCTCCTGGAACGCCACGAGCGCTCCGGGCATGGGCTGCATGAGCGAGAAGATGCCGGGGATGTCGTCCCAGTGGCCGTCGTACTCGTCCAGCACAGGCTGGGGTACGTGCGGCACCGCGGACGTGAAGTCCACGAGCACGTTGTCCATGTCGATGTAGAGGATCTTCTTCACGGGTCACGTGGTCTCGTTCGGCGTTCCAGCACCCCGGTCGCCCAGACGAGCGCGCTCCGGGTGCGCGCGGATCCACTCGATGGCCCATATCCTTTCGCCGTCCGCGAACTCCGTCTCGTCATCGAAGCGACGCCCGAGCTCGCGAGCCAGCGCGAAGAAGCGTTGTCCGGGCATGCCGCTCCGCTTGTTGACGACGAGCGCTGTGATCATGGGCCCGCCGGCGGCGTCCTCCTCGCGGCACAGCGTGTCGAGCAGGTCGAAGAACGCCGGCGACCGCAGGTTGGCGTCGATCTCCTGAGCGAGGTCCCCGTAGGTGATGAGCTCGCTTCTCGCGCCGCGCTCCCAGATCATCCCTCGAGCTTTGGCCAGCGCCGCGGTGTCCGCCGCCGGCGACGCGGGCACACCCCCACCGGGCCGTCCCTCGCCGGCCCCCGCCCCGCACTCAGGAGCTCGCGGCATCCACCCCTCCGTGGCAGGTTCGCCCGCCTCATCGACGCTGGCGCGCTCGGGGTGCTCCTGGATCCATGCGGACGCCCGGGCCCGCTCGCTGGCCGCAAACTCACTGAGGCTCTCGAAGCGACGCCCGAGGCTGTCGGCCAGCACGAAGAAGCGCTGCCCGGGGATGCCGGTCCGCTTATTGACGACGAGTGCCGTGACGAGCGGCCCGCCGGCAGCGTCCTCCTGACGGCACAGGGTATCGAGAAGCTCGAAGAACCCGGCGGAGCGCAGCGACACGCCGATGGCGGCGGCAAGCTCGCTGTATCTGACGGGTTCGCCGCAGGCCCCGCGCTCCCAGATGAACCTTCGGGCCTGGGCCACGGCCTCCCGGTCCAGCGATCCCGACGCCACGTCGGCTGCGGCGGACGCCGCAGCCGCAGCCCGGGTCGCAAGCACCTCCGGGAGGCGAGGCTCAGCTGTCTGGATCACCCAACTCCGGCCGGGCTGCTCTATCGGCCTGTCCAGACGCATTGGCTCTCCGCCTGCAAAGACGAGCGTTCCGGCCCGGTAGAGCTGCGGCGGCCGGCCTCGACCCGCGGCGGGCGCACGGCCCTCGTCGCCGGGCACCTCCTCGAGCAGGTTCGCGGCGTTCATGATGCGTTTGTGGAACGTGCCGGCATCCAGGTAGTCGCGGCGCAGCCCCCACACGATCTCGTAGATGCGCCGGAGTCTTGGGATGGTGAACTTCTCCTCGCAGAAGGCCAGCGCGAGAGCCGTGGTCTCGAGCAGCTCGCGGACCTGCTGCACAGCGTCGCGGAGGATCACGTCGTGCCCGAATGCAAGCCGGTCATCTGTGGCAAGGACGGCATCCACAGGAAGCCACTCCTCGCCTTCGCTCGCCTGTCCGTCGCGAACGACAGCCAGGAAGGCGACCGTGAGGACCGTACCCAGCGGGCTGTCAGCGGACTGCAGATACGTTCGGAACTGGCCGAGATACGACGTCGTCCCCGGGCCTTGTCCGGCCTCTCGCGCGTACACCAGTGCCGCGAACTCCTCAAGCGTTCGCGATCCCGCGACGTCCCCGAGGTCGGCGAAATCGCCGGGCAGATACCACGCTCCCGCCATGGGGTCAGTGACCCGCCTGCTCAGACGAACCACGAGCTGCTCATCCGCGCTCACCGCCAAGGTGACGATGCGTACATCGACGGCGAGCACCCCGACGGGCTTCTTCCCGCCTTCAGCCGTCATGCGACCTGCCGGTCTCGCGTTCCACCCGCCATCTGGGGGCGGAAGACGCCACCTGGAGGCCACGTGGCATGACTTTCTTGTTTGACAGCAAAGAAACCATGCACTACACTTCTTTCGCGACAGTCAACAATCAATCCTTCAGCACTTCTGTCTCCCCGAGGTTCTCTCATGCTACCCCAAGCACCGGCGGTTTCTTTCGATGAACTCAAGAGGGCCGCTCGCCGCTACGGCGAGCAGACCCCCTTCAACGAGTCCCTCGCGTCCGTACTGGAGCGCATCACGCCCGGCACCGACCTCGCGGTGCCCACAGATGGGCGAGATCCCCTGGAGGACCTTCTCGATTTCCTCAACAAGTGGGGGTGTCGGCTGCCCGCCGGCAACCGGGAGCACCGGGAGCGTCTGAAGGATGGTCTTCGCGCGTGGTGGCGGCAGCGTCCCGACGACCGGCTGCCACCATGTCACGCGACGCTCGAGGACGAGAACCTCGACGTATCCGGGATCGCCGTCGTGTTCGACGCACTCGCCACGATCGAGGTGCTCAAGGCTCGGGGCAGACGCCGGTTCGGACCCGTCGCCGCCAGCAAGACGCTGTACGTGCTGCGACCGGGGGTGTGCCTGCCGTGGGACACGCGGATCGCGGAGGCGCTCGGCCACCGGAGGCGGGACGGTGCGGACTACGTCGCGTATCTCAGGGACGCTCGCGCACTCGTCAATGCCATCCTCAACGGGCCGGATGCCGACCGCCTGCTGATGCTGACCAACGGTGACGGCCCCTCGGCCGCCAGCCTGGTGAACCAGTTCTACTTCATGGAGTACACCTTCTCCGCGCGCAAGTAGGCGACTCCACCGCGCCTCGTCGGGACACGCGTCGGCACCGCACTGTTTCTTTGCTTGACTTCCGCAAATCACCGAGGTAAACTACTTGCCACGGGCAAAGAAATCAGCCCGGCCGCCCGCTCATCCCGAGCGACGACTTCAGGAGGACTTCCCATGGAGGATACATCACGCCCTGAGACACCCCGCAAGAGGACCGTCCTGGAGCTCAGTGCCGACCGCCCCCTGCTTGCCGCCGGGCGCCGGAACGCACGTTTCCTCCTGGTCCGTCTGCAGGCGCCGGCCGCTCGAGAAGAGTCAGCCCGGCCGGCCGTCAACCTGTCGTTCGTCGTCGATCGCTCGGGTTCCATGCACGGCGACAAGCTGCGTCTCGCCAAGGAGGCGACGCTCACGGCCATCCACAGCCTGCGCGAGAGGGACCGCTTCAGTGTCGTGGCGTAC
>CAIXSE010000519.1 GCA_903921965.1 uncultured Thermoleophilia bacterium
CATCGCCCGCGAGGGCGCGGCGGCGGCCGGCGTGGAGCTCTTGCCGCCGCCCACCGCCGGGCCGGCCGCCTACGGCGGCGCGCCGGCGGCCGGGGCCGTCGCCGTCGCGATCGCCGACCCGGACCTCTGCCCGCGGTACGGCGCCACGGTCATCCGCGGCGTCGCCATGGGCGACTCGCCGCCGTGGCTCAAGGCGCGCCTCACGCACGCCGGGATGCGGCCCATCAGCAACGTCGTCGACGTGACGAACTACGTCATGCTCGCCTGGGGCCAGCCGCTGCACGCCTTCGACGCCGGCAAGATCCGCGGCGACAAGCTCATCGCCCGCCGCGCGACGGCCGGCGAGAAGATCGTCACCCTCGACGGCGTCGAGCGCACCCTCGACGACCAGATGCTCGTCATCGCCGACGTCGAGCGTCCGCTGGTCATCGCCGGCGTGTTCGGGAGCCAGCAGGCCGAGATCGACGAGCACACCACCGACATCGTCCTCGAGGCGGCCAACTTCGCCGGGCCGAGCATCCTGCGCACCGAGATGCACACCGGCATCCGCAGCGAGGCGAGCAACCGCTTCGAGAAGGGCATCGACGCGAACCTCGTGCCCGGCGGCCTCATGATGGCGTCGCGCATGTTCGCCGAGCTCTGCGGCGGCACCGTGGCGCCCGGCATGGTGGACGAAGGCTCCGTGCCACCGGCGCCGGCGCCGGTGCGCTACCGGCCGGGCCGCTGCGACGCACTCCTCGGCTACGCCGTGCCGCGCGCCGAGCAGGCCGCCATCCTGCGGCGCCTGGAGTGCGCGGTCGACGAGGCCGACGCCGGCCTCGCCGGCGCGGACGAGCCCTGGACCGTGACGGTCCCCACGTTCCGTCCCGACCTCACGCGCGAAGTGGACGTCATCGAGGAGGTCGGCCGCATCGCCGGCTACGGCATCGCCCCCGAGACGCTGCCGCGGCACACCACCGTCGGCGGCCTCACGCACGCGCAGCGGGTGCGGCGCGCCGTGCGCGCCGCGCTCGCGGGCGGCGGCCTCGACGAGGTCATCACGTACACGTTCATCGCACCCGACGCGGTCGCACCCTTCGGCCTCGCCGAGGAGGACACGCGCCTCGACCCCGTGCGCCTCTCGAACCCCATGAGCGTGGAGCAGTCGGTCATGCGTACCATGCTGCTTCCGGGCATGCTGCAGGCCGTCCGCGAGAACGTCGACCGGCTCAACGACCCGCCGAACATCTTCGAGATCGGCAAGGTCTACCTGTGGGACGAGCCGGTGCCGGCGCCGGCGCATGCCGCCGAGCCCGGCGCCGTCCTGCCGCACGAACCCGAGATCGTGGCCGTCGTCATGACGGGCCGCCTGCAGCAGGAGGCCTGGACGGGGCCGGCCCGCACGACCGATCTCTACGCGCTGAAGGGCGTCGTCGAGCGTACGCTCGCCGCGGTCGGGCTCGCCGCCGAGTACGTGCCCGCCGGCGACGACCCGCGGTACCCGTTCCTGCACCCCGGCAAGACGGCGCTCGTCCGCCTGCCGGGCGTGGGGGAGACGGGCGTGCTCGGCCAGCTCCGCCCCGACGTCGCCGCCGCCTTCGGCCTCGACGACCTCGAGGTGTACGTCGCCGGGCTGAGCGCCGACTTCGTGCCCGCGGCCCTGCGCAGCCGCCCGTTCGCCGACCTCGGCCAGTACCCGCCGGCCACGCAGGACCTGGCAGTGGTCGTCGGCCGCGACGTACCGGCCGCGGCCGTCGTCGCCCAGGCCGGCAGGGCCGGCGGCAAGCTGGTGCAGAGCGTGCGCGTCTTCGACGTGTACGAGGGCGATCAGGTGACGCAGGACAAGCGCTCGCTGGCGCTGCGCGTGGTCATGCGCTCGCCCGAGCGCACGCTCAACGACAAGGACATCGCCGGCGTGCGCGCCAAGATCCTCAAGGCGCTCGAGCGGGAGTTCGGCGCCACGCTGCGCTGAGGCTTCGGCGGCGGCGGGGCGCAGATCCCCGCCGCCGCCCGGCCGTGCGCCCGGCCGTGCGCCCGGGCGGCGCCTCGGCGACCGCCCCCGGCGGCTTTCTCAGGAGGTCCTCAGCGGCGGCCCAGCCGTCGTTGACGGGGGTCCGCTTCACTTGCGTCATGGACACGCGAGCAGCCGCCAGACTCCTCCACGACTTCGAGTTCCGGCTCGCCTTCGCCGCCGGCGAGGCCGAGCGCCGCAGAGGGACCGCTGGGACGCTTCTGCGCGGTGCCGGTCGAGGGCGGCGCGGCGCGCGCCGCCGTCGGGGCCCGCGCGCGGTGCAGCGGTGATCCGGCACGGCGTCCCGGCGCCCCCGGCTGCGGCCGGCCCGACTCCCGCCGCGCGTCGGGCCGGCGCGGTCCTGCGTAACCGGCCGGTCGCCGCCCTCGCGCCCGGCCGGTATGTCTCGGTCGTCGTCCCCGACGACCCGGACCCCGCGACGCCGGCCGCGGCGAGCGGGCTGGTCGTACGCTGACTTGTAATGCATAAAGTACAGCTAGTCAGGCTCATAGATTGCATCTCATGATTGCGCTCTGTATAGTCTCTCTCGTATGGACGGCACGACCACAGCTTCCGTGGACCTGAGGACCCCGGCGGGGCCCTCGCTGCCGTGCCCCGGCGTCCCTCGAGCCCGACGTGCACGACGCGCGCCGGCCGGCGGGCGTCCCGGGCCGCGCTAGACGCGCGCCCGGACCCACCCCGTACTCCCGCCGCCGGCGAACGCTCGTCCTGTCCTGCGTCCACCGACGTGTCCCGGAGTGCCACATGACATCACCGTCCCCCGAGCCCTCGTCCTCCGCACAGCTCACGGCCGGCCAAGCCGTCACCGCCGGCATCGTCGGCGGCAGCGGCTACACCGGTGCCCTGCTGGCCGAGCTGCTGCTCCGGCACCCGTCCGTGACGCTCACGCACGTGAGCTCCGAGACGCTGGCCGGGGACCCCGTCGCGAAGCACCTGCCGCGCGTGCGCACCGGCCTCCCGTTCTGCAGGGAGAGCGAGATCGAGGGCGTGGACGTCGCCTTCGTGTGCACGCCGCACGGCGAAGCCGCCACGGTCGCCGCGCGGCTGCTCGGCCGGGGCGTGAAGGTCATCGACCTGAGCGCCGACTTCCGGCTCGGCCACACGACCTACGCCGAGTGGTACGGGGAGCACCCGCACCCCGAGCTACTGCCCGGCGTGTACGGGCTCACCGAGCTGCACCGCGCCGAGGTGGCCGGGGCGCAGCTCGTCGCCAATCCCGGCTGCTACCCGACGGCCGCTCTGCTTGCGCTCACGCCGCTCAAGAAGCTCGGTCTCCAGGACGTCGTGATCGACGCCAAGTCGGGCGTCAGCGGCGCCGGCAAGACGCCCAAGGCGAGCACGCACTTCTGCAGCGTCGACTCCGACCTGGTGGCGTACGGCGTCGAGTCGCACCGGCACTACCCGGAGATCGCCGCCGGCCTGGCGGTGAACGGCTCCGGCCCCAGCGCCTTCGGCGCCGCCGCCGGAGCCTCGGCCCCCTCGCTGACCTTCATCCCGCACCTCGTCCCGCTCCAGCGGGGGATCACCGAGACGATCTACGTGAAGCCGTCAACGGTGCCGCTGCCCAGTGCCGCCGAGGTCCGGGCCCTCTACGAGGACGCCTACGCCGGCGAGTACTTCGTCGAGCTCAGCGACACCGTCCCGCAGCTCAAGGACGTGGCGGGGACCAACTACTGCCGCATCTACAGCCACGTCGACCACAGGGCCGGCCGCCTGATCGTGATCAGCGTCATCGACAACCTGATGAAGGGTGCGTCGGGACAGGCCGTGCAGAACATGAACGTCATGCTCGGCCTGCCCGAGCACGAAGGGCTGGTGTGACATGCTCCCGAAGACGCGTTTCGCGACGCTCCCGGCCGCGGCCCGCGAGGTCAAGTCGGGCGTGACCTACCCCGAGGGGTTCGTCGCCGCCGGCGTGGCCAGCGGGGTCAAGAAGAAGGGCAAGCTCGACCTGGGCATCGTGCGCTCCGAGTCTCCGGCGGTCTCGGCGGCGACGTTCACGAGCAACGCCGCCGCCGCCGCGCCGGTCCGCCTCACGCGCGAGAGCAGCGACCTGGCCGGCCTGCAGGCCGTGGTGGTCAACGCCGGCAACGCCAACGCCGTCACCGGCGCCCAGGGCCTTGCCGACGCCACCCGCATGCGGCTGCTCACGGCGCAGCACCTCGGGCTGCCGGTGGAGGCCGTGGGCGTGTGCTCCACCGGCATCATCGGCGTGCCGCTGCCCATGGAGAAGATCGAGGCGGGCATCGACAAGGCGGCGCACGCGTTGTCGGCGGAGGCCTCGCACGACTTCTCCGCGGCCATCAGGACCACCGACAAGCACGCCAAGGAAGGCGCCCTCGACGTCGACCTCCCCGAGGGCCAGGTGCACCTCGGCTTCGCCGCCAAGGGCTGCGGCATGATCAGCCCCAACATGGCCACGATGCTCTGCTTCGTCACCTGCGACGCGGACGTCCCTGCCGCAGACTGGACGGCCATGCTGCACGCCGCCGTGAAGGCCTCGTTCAACCGCATCACTGTGGATGGGCAGGAGTCCACCAACGACACCGTGATCGGCCTCTGCAACGGCGCCTCCAGCGTCAAGCCGGGTGAGGCGAGCCTGGCGGTGCTGGGCGACGCCCTCGCCGCCGCCCTGCTGCGCCTCGCCGTCTCGATCGTCGCCGACGGTGAGGGCTCGACCCGCACCATGAAGCTCACCGTGACGGGCGCGAAGACGCACGAACAGGCGGAGGCGGTGGCCCGGGCCGTGGCCAACTCGCCGCTCGTGAAGACGGCCTTCTACGGCAAGGACCCGAACTGGGGCCGCATCATGCAGGCCATCGGCCAGGCGCTCGGCCGCCACGGCCACACGGCGCTGCCGGCCCACATCGCCTACGAAGACGTCGTCATCGTCGACGGCGGCCACCCGGCGGAACTCGACGCGGCCGCCCAGGAGCGCCTCACGGCCGTCATGCACCAGCCCGAGATCGCCCTGTTCGTGGCGCTCAACGGGCCCGGGGAGGACGCCGTCATCTACTTCAGCGACCTCACCCACGATTACGTGACCCTCAACGCGGAGTACTCGACATGACCGTCCGTCACCAGAAGACAGTCCAGACCCTGCTGGAGGCCATGCCGTACATCCGCCGCTTCTGGGGGACCACGGTGGTGATCAAG
>CAIXSE010000520.1 GCA_903921965.1 uncultured Thermoleophilia bacterium
GATGTACCAGCCGGCGGCGCTGCCCACCCAGACGCGGAACTCGCCGGCGGAGACCGCCCTGTCGACGGTCCACCTCACGGTCAGGCTGCTGGACCTGGGGACGGTCGCGGCGACGGCCGGGGCGGTGACGGTGAGCACGGGGGCGCCGGCCGAGCGCGGCGCCAGGACGAGGTCCACGGGCGCCACCGGCGGCGTGACGGCCACGGCCGCGCGCGCCGCTCCGGCGCCGCACAGGGGCACCGCCGCCACCGCCGTGACGACGAGCAGGACGAACACGAACACGAGCGTGCGCCGCCGGTCCATCGTGGCCTCCAGGAGTCTGTCCAGGAGGAACAACGGCACGTTCGGGCGATTCGATGAGGCAGTCGACAGTACTACCGTCGTCGTTCTGGACAACGCCCGCGCGGCGACCGGCGCCGCGCGGGCCGCCCGGTCCCTCGCGAGCCCCGCCGGGCGTCACTGCATGCGCACACGACGCGGCGGTATACTCGACGCATGGACGTGCAAGAGATGGTCATCTACGGCGTCAGCTTCGACGTCATCGGCAAACAGCCCATCGTGCTGCTCAAGACCATGGAGGGCAACAAGTTCCTGCCCATCTGGATCGGGCACCCCGAGGCCGCCGCCATCCTCATCAAGCTGCAGGGCACCAAGCTCCCGCGGCCGATGACGCACGACCTCCTCACCAACGTGCTCGGCCGATTCCACGCCGACGTGGCCCGCATCACCGTCACCGAGCTCAAGGAGAGCACCTTCTACGCCACGCTCACGCTCGACCGCGAGGGCGAGCTCATCGAGATCGACTCGCGCCCCAGCGACGCGCTCGCCCTGGCCGTGCGCACCGACGCCCCCATCTTCGCCTCCACCGCGCTCATCGAGGAGAACGCCATCGAGTTCGAGCGCGAGGTGGACGACACCGAGGAGATCGTCGACAGCTTCCGTGACTTCCTCGACACGGTCTCGCCCGACGACTTCCTGAGCGCCGAGGGCACGCCCAACGAGATCGCCGAGGCCGACCGCGACGACGAGGATGAAGACGAGGGTGATGAGGACGACGACGAGGACGACGACCTCGACGACGAGGACGACGAAGACGAAGAGGACCGCGGCAACTAGCCGCGTCGCACGGCGCGCACGGCGCCGCTGACACAGGCGGGGCCGCTCCCGGCCGCCGCCTCCTTCACCCCCGGAACGGAGAACCAGCCTTGAGCAACGCCGACGACCCTGTGATCAGTCAGTTCCGCGAGCAGATCTCCGGCATCGACCTGCAGCTCGTGGAGCTCCTCAACAGGCGCCTGTCCGTGGTGGACGAGCTCTGGCGGTACAAGGCCGAGCAGGGCGTCGACATGTACGACCCCGAGCGCGAGGCACGCATGGTCGCATTCCTCGACGAGGCCAACCGGGGGCCGCTCAGCCCCGAGGCCCTGCAGAAGGTCTACCGGACCATCGTGGAGACCGTGAAGGACGAGGCGCAGCGCCTGGGCGAGGGCGGCTGACGCGGCACGAGCGCTTCGCCGGCCGCGCGCCAGGCAGGAGCCTGGATGCACGGACCGGACGCAGGGCCTTGGCGCGGCAGGGGCATGGGGCCAGACGCCGCTTCAGTCAGACGTACCTCCAGGAGGACAGCTGACTGAAACGGCCGCGGAGAACCACGGCCCGGCCGGCGGTGCGCGGCGACTGCGGCCGGCCGACGCGGGCACGCCGGGCTGACGCGGGCGTGGCCGGCGGATCGCGGCGACTGCGGTCGGCCGACGCGGGCGTGGCCTGCCCGTCACCCCGGCGGGTGACGAACGCCCGGCCCGGTCACCCTTTCAGCACGCCGAGCGGCTTGAGCCGCGCGACCTTGCGCGAGAGGCCGGCGTCGTGCACGACGCCGACGACGCCGGCGACGTCCTTGTACGCGTACGGCGCCTCCTCGGCGAGCGACGCCACACTGCCGGCCTTCACCACGATCC
>CAIXSE010000521.1 GCA_903921965.1 uncultured Thermoleophilia bacterium
CGCCGACGAGGTCGGGGCGCGGTTGGGCCGCGTGCTCGAGAGCCTGTAATCTGTAACGACGAGACGAAGGGCGGGACCCCCCCGCCGCGCCAAGGAGGACTCAAGGTGAGTGACGTCAAGACCCTGACCGACGCGACGTTCGAGGACGAGGTCAAGAACTCGGCCACGCCCATGATCGTCGACTTCTGGGCTCCGTGGTGCGGCCCGTGCCGCATGGTGGGCCCCGTCATCGACCAGATCGCCGAGGAGCACAGCGACAAGGTGTCCATCGGCAAGCTCAACGTCGACGAGAACCCGGGCACGGCCGGCAAGTACGGCATCATGAGCATCCCCACGATCATCCTGTTCAAGGGTGGCGAGCCCGCCAAGAAGGTCATCGGGGCGCGCTCCAAGGCCGACTTCGAGCGCGAGTTCGAGCTCGTCTGAGGTTCCTCGCCCGGCCGGCCGGCAGCGTCCGGCCGAACGGCACGGCAGCACGACGCACGAGGGGCCGGTCGCCTGTGGCGACCGGCCCCTCGTGCGTACGGCGACCGTGCGGCGCGGGCCGTCCGGCCCCGCCGGCTCCGCCTATTGCTGCTGCTCGATCTTGGCCTGCAGCGTGGCGATGGCGTCGGCGACGCCCGTCTGCCCGGGAGCGACCGCCTCGAGGTCCTGCAGCACCGTGAGGGCCTCCTCCGGCTTCCCCTGCTGGTCGAGCAGGCTGGCCAGCATGAGCGCGGCCTGCGAGTTCATCGGGTCCATCGCCACCGTGGCGCGGATGAGCTCCATCGCCTCGTCGTTCTTGCCCTGGCCGACCAGCGCACGCACGAGCTGCAGGCGGACCGCGGTACCGTTGGGCTCGACCCTGATGCCGTCCCTGGCCACGGCCACGGCGTCGGCGAAGTAGCTGGGGTCGAGAGTCTCGCCGGCGGCATTGTAGACGTCGGCGAGCGAGACGTAGCTGTCGTACTCGTCCGGCATGAACCATATGGCGTCGCTGAACGCCCGGGCGGCCTTGTCGGCCGCCTGCCGGAAGCCTTCTGCGTAGGCGCTGCCGTCCTGGCCGGCCTGCGAGGCCTGGGTGAGCGCCTGCGAGTACATGTTCATCTCGTCGGAGTACGCGGACCCCAGCCCCCACCTGTACGTCCAGCTGTAGGGGAACAACCTGATGGCCTGCTGGATCTTCTGCACCCTGACCAGCGGGTCGGTCGCCAACTGCGACTGCATGTAGACGTTGTCGGCGGCGAGGACCACGCCGGAGTAGACCACGCCGACGAAGCACACCGCTGTCACGACGACGGCCCCGACCGTTCCCCACCGCGGCGCCCGCACCTCGACGAGGCGGGCGGTCGGCGCCAGCGCCACCGCCAGGGCGATCCAGAGCAGGAAGGTCGTGCCGGTCACCGACACGCCGAAGAACAGCTGCACGAGGTAGCCCACCGCCGCCGCCCAGAAGGCTCCGACGAGCAGCCGGGCGGGGTCGCCCGAGCGCGCGAAGACGGTGCGGAAGGAACGCACGCCCGCCCACACGACGACGCCGTAGAACAGCAGCATCCCCGGGACCCCGATCCCGGTCGCGAGCTGGAGTGGGTAGTTGTGGGCGTTGTCGGCGACCGACAGGCTGCCGGCGTCGCGGACGTACTCGACGGGCTTGAACTTGGGGAAGACGAGTCGGAACGTGTCGGCGCCCCATCCGAACACGGGGCGCTTCTCGATGGCCGTGAGGGCGACGTTCCAGATCTCGGTCCGCGTCTTGCCGCTGCCGGCGCCGAACTGGAAGATCGAGGCCAGCCGCTTGCTGAAGTTCATCACCTCGTCGGCGGACGAGAGGCTGCGGACGATGAGCGCGACGCCGGCCGCGGCGAACGCGACCGCGGGAACGATGTCGATGCGCGCCAGGTGCGCCCGCTGCCGCCAGGCGATCACGCCGAGGACGAGCAGCGCGACGGCGCCGCCGATCCAGGCCCCGCGCGTGAACGCCACGATCAGGGCGAGGCCGTTGAGGCCGAAGCCCACCCAGTAGAGGAGCCGCCACCAGCGCCGGCGCTCGAGGAGCGCCAGGCCGAGCGCGACGGTGACCGTGAAGATCAGGAGCGCGCCGAGAAGGTCGGGGTTGCCGTAGGTGGAGAACGCACGGCGCGCCTCGAACGGCAGCGGACCCCAGTCTGCGGGATCGAGGCCGGCGTACTGGAGCAGGCCGTACCCGGCGACGATGATGCTCGACCAGAACAGGGTCTGAGCGAGCCGGCGCAGCCGGGCGGCGCTGTCGACGAACTGCAGTACGAGGAAGTAGATCAGGGCGTAGTCGAGGAACGAGAGCAGCCCTTCGTACCGGCGAGCCTTGCCGAAGATCGCCGTCGGGACGTGTATCGCGGTGGCGGTGCTGATCGCGACCCACGCAAGGAACGCCAGCACCAGCCAGTCCACCGGAGTGTGACGGAGCTTCCCGCCCCTGCGCAGCATGTCCCACGACCAGGCGGCGAGCGCGGCGAGCGAGAGGATGCGCTCGAGCGACATCTTCGGCATGTCGAACGCGTCCCAGAACAGGGGGGCCCTGACGCCCACCAGGGTCAGGTTCCCCATCGCGACGGGGACGACGAAGACCAGCGCGAGAAGAGCCCACCAGGCGACGCGCCGGCTGCCGGTGAGCTGCTCGTCGGGAGCTTCGAAGGCGACGGGCGCAGTGCGGCCGGCCGGTCCGGCGCCGGCGGCCGGCGCCGGCGCCGGCTCCGGAGCGGCGGCCGGGGCGGGAGCTGCGGCCTCGGTGCGGCCCGCGGCGGCGCCGGTCGACTGACCGCCGCTCGTCCGCTTGCGCTTCCGTGATTTGGCCACGCCGTCCTCTCGTCAGCGGGATCCGCGGCCGGTCAGCACCACCCGCAGGGTCTCGGCCACGATCTGCACGTCCATGGCCAGCGTCTGATGATACATGTAGATAAGGTCGTACTTCAGCTTGCGCTCGGGCGTCGTCGCGTACCCGCCGCTCACCTGCGCCAGCCCGGTCACGCCCGGTCTGATGGTGAAGCGCTCGCGATAGCCGGGCGTCTCGGCGATGAACCGCTCGACGAAGAACGGCCGCTCCGGCCGCGGGCCCACGAAGCTCATGTCCCCTCTGATGATGTTGACCAGCTGGGGGATCTCGTCGAGCCGGTACCTGCGCAGGAAACGGCCCGCCCGCGTGATGCGTTCGTCGTCGGCCGTCGCGAGGACCGGTCCGCTGTGCCGCTCCGCGTCCTTGACCATGGTGCGCAGCTTGTGGATGCGGAACGGGCGCATGTCGCGGCCCACGCGCTCCTGCGAGAAGAACACGGGGAACCCGTCGCCGGCCGCGATCGCGATCGCGGCCACCAGGAGCACGGGGCTCGAGAGCACGAGGAGCAGAAGGGCGGCGGCCACGTCCAGCAGGCGTTTCGTGGCGGCGTAGTACGTGGGCACGGTGGCGTGGGTGATCTCCATGAGCGGCACGTCGCCGACGATCGCGTCGACGGTCCCGATGAAGATCTCGTACAGCTCGGGCACCACGTCGACGCGCACGTCGGCCTCGTTGGCCAGCACCAGTGATTCCACCAGCTCGCGCAGGGCGACGGGGCTCACGACGATCACCCGGTTGGCGCGGTGCTCGGCGGCGATCAGCGCGACGTCGTGGGCGACGCCCAGCACGGGAAAGCCCCCGGCCTGCGCCACGGCGCCGGGGGCGGGCTCGTCCGGCTCGCGCGCCAGGGACGCCGTCTCCGGGCCGCCGTCTCGCGAGCCGCCCGCCGACGGGTCCGGCTCGATGAGGCCGGTGAGCCGCCAGCCCCAGCGGCCGCGGGCCGCGACCTCGCGGGCGAGGTCGAGCGCGGTCTGTCCCGTCCCCACGATGAGCACGCGCTGCTCCGGCCAGCTGACACGGGCGAGCCGCAAGAAGGCGAGCCGCCAGCCCGTGAGCAGCGCCAGGTCGAAGACCCAGGCGATGAGGATCGTGGAGCGCGCGAACGAGGCGGTACGCGCACCGCCGAAGAAGGCGACGGCCGCCGTCAGCAGCGTCCCCATCGTGACGGCGGCAACGGCACCGCGCACCACTGCCCAGGTGGTGTCGGCGCGCTCGGGGTCGTACAGGCCGTACGTCCAGGCGCCGGCCAGGTACAGGATGGTGAGCAGCGGCGCCAGCAGCACGTAGGCGCGGAAGTTGAACTGCGGCAGCGTGCCCTCGAACCGCAGGAGGAAGGCCAGCACGAAGCCGACGTTGACGAGCAGGGCGTCGACCACCACCGAGAGGACGATGAACGCGCGGCGGGACATCAGGACGCCCCCTCGGCCGCCCCGGCCGCCGCGCCGGGCGGATCCGGCCCGGCCGCGGGCCACTCCGGCCACGCGACCGGACGCCCCGTCCGCCTCGCGTGCACCTCGGCCGCCTCGCGGTACGCCTCGACGGTGCCGGCGACCATGCGCGGCACAGTGAAGTCGCGCAGGACCCTGGC
>CAIXSE010000522.1 GCA_903921965.1 uncultured Thermoleophilia bacterium
AGGTCGCTGATGCGGATCAGGTGGTCGTACAGGTCGCGGTAGTACCGCTCCATGTCGGGGGTCATGCCCGGGATCGTCACGGCGCCGTTGAGGATGCGCGCGAAGAGGTCGCGCTGCGGCGTGATGACCTTGCGCCAGGCTATGAGCCGCCGCTTGATGCGGAAGATCGCCTGCAGCTGGGCGTCGTCGGGCTTCCTGAGGACGCCCGCCTCGAGTTCGTCGATGCGGTCGTCGAGCTTGGCGAGCTCGGGGAAGAAGCTGTCCACCAGGGCGTCGACCACCGCGTAGAGCAGGTGGGCGCCCCTGGCCGGGGGGACGAGGTCGCGGGCGACGCGGTCGCGGAGGTCCTTGAACGGGGGGCAGTCGTCGTGGTGCACGGTGACGAGGTACCGGGTGGAGAGGAAGAAGTGGACCTCCACCAGGCCGTCCTTGTCGGCGTTGGCGCCGAACGCGACGAGATAGAGGAAGTCCTCGAACTCGTCGAGCTTGGGACGCTGGCCGAAGTGCGAGGCGTCCTCGAGGGCGAGCGGGTGGAAGGCGAAGCGGTCCCGCAGCAGCGCGAGGTCTTCGTCGGCGGGACCGTGCAGGTCGAGCCAGAAGAACTCGCCCTCGTCGAGGCAGCGCCCGACCAGGCTCGCATCGACGTCGTCGTGCGAGCCCGACGTGTCCACCAGGGTGCGCTTCGGGCTGCGTGCCACGTGGCCGCCTCCGGTCGCGGGGTCTCCGGGGCGATGCTATCGCTCGCGGCCCGGCGGCTCCAGACGCGGGAGCCGGGCCGCGGCCGCTCCCGCGAGTGCCGGGGCCGCTCCCCGCGAGTGCCGCGGCCTCCCGCGAGGCGCGCTCGTAGTATGAAGGTGGTATGAAGATAATGTGAAAAATGCGTGAAGCTCTGCCATACTCAGGCTTAGGGGAAGCCTCCGGGGTTGCGATTGTCCGGATGCTCGTTTTTACTCCCCGGAACCTCAACAGGACCCAGGGGGTTCGACGTGCCGCACTACTGTGACAGCCGCCGCCCAGCCGTCCGCAAGACCCTCCCGCTCCTTCTCCTCGTGCTTGTGCTTCTCGTCACGTGCGCAGCCGTGGCGGGGCCCGCGTCCGCGTGGGAAGATTGGAGGCACGGCGACGCCGACAGGGAGTCGTCCTGCAACGCCAGCGGCTGCCACGCGGACGGCGCGAACCCCGCCAACGGGACCAACGCCTCCTGCGTGTCGTGCCACACCGGCTACACGACGGTTGCCGGCAAGAAGTGCTGGGACTGCCACCAGCCGGGCGACGCCCCGGCCGTCGCCTGTTCCGGCAGCTGCCACCTCTTCAAGCTCAGCGGCGAGGACTACAGCTATCCGACGGCCTTCACTCACGGTGGCTCTCCGCACCTGGGCGCCAGCGGCTACGGCAAGACGTGCGCCGACTGCCACCAGGGCGGCGACCACCACGACGGCTCCGCCGCCGCCGCGCCCACGTGCGCGACGTGCCACGACGGCGCCTACGCCAAGTCGCCGCCCGCTTCGCACAACGACGGCAGCCACGTGCAGTGCGAGTCGTGCCACGATGGGATGAGCATCCCGACCGGCGACTGCGCCGCCTGCCACGTCGGCAACCCGGGCTCGGGCGCTCCGCAGATCACGTTCACCAACGACCTCACCTGCGGCGACGCCTCGTGCCACGCCAAGGTCAAGAACCACGCCGGCACGCCGATCGCCGATGCCCCGTGCACCACCTGCCACACGGCGCACTACGAGTCGCTCGGCACCTGCACCAAGTGCCACCAGTCGCCGGAGACGTTCCACCACGCCACCGCCACGGCGATCCCCCTGGCGCAGTGCAGCCGGTGCCACGACGGCGGGATCGCCGCGACCCCCTCCGCCCACCAGGTCTACTCCACCGACTGCGCCAAGTGCCACACCGGCATGCAGAAGCCCTCCGGCGAGTGCTCCTCGTGCCACGTCGGCAACCCCGGCAGCGGCGCCACGCAGATCACCTACGGCAACGACCTGACGTGCGCCGACGCCGGCTGCCACGCCAAGGTCAAGAACCACGTCGGTACGCCGATCACCCAGGCCGCCTGCACCACCTGCCACGAGCCGCCGCACTACGCTTCTCTCGGCACGTGCACCACGTGCCACCCCGACCCGCAGAGCTTCCACCACGCCACCGCGAAGGCGATCCCCCTGACCCAGTGCGCGACGTGCCACGACGGCGGCATCGCCTCTGCCCCGAAGGGCCACGGGTCGTACGGCACTCAGTGCGCGAGCTGCCACAACGGCATGGACCGCCCGTCGGGCGACTGCGCCGCCTGCCACGTCGGCCACCCCGACTCCGGGGCGCCGCAGATCATCTACTCCAACCGCTACTCGTGCGCCGACGCCGCCTGCCACGCCAAGGTGAAGAACCATCAGGGGACGCCGATCGCCTCGGCGCCCTGCACCACCTGCCACGAGGCTCACTACGCCGACCTCGGTACCTGCGCCACCTGCCACAAGGACGCCGAGTCGTTCCACCACGGCACCGAGGAGGCCATCCCGCTGGCCGAGTGCGTCCGCTGCCACAACGGCGGGATCGCGCCGGCCCCGTCCGCGCACACGCAGTACGGCAGCGCCTGCGCCTCCTGCCACGACGGGATGAACAGGCCGTCGGCGGACTGCGCCTCCTGCCACAGCAAGCCGCAGGGCTCGCTGCCGGCGGTCTCGTCGACGAACCCGCGCACCTGCGCCGACGAGTCGTGCCACGGCAAGATCAAGAACCACGCCGGCACGCCCATCAAGTCGGCCTGCACGACGTGCCACAAGTCGCACTTCGAGACCCTGGGCACGTGCAGCACCTGCCACACCGACCCGGTGCGGTTCCACCACGGGACCACGAAGGCGGTCCCGCTGGCCGACTGCGCCACCTGCCACGACGGCGGTATCGCCGCGGCCCCGGCGGGCCACGACGGGTTCAGCAAGAAGTGCGCCGACTGCCACAAGGGCATGGACATCCCGTCCGGCAGCTGCATGGAGTGCCACAGCAAGGCGCAGGGCAAGGTGCCGGCCGTCACGTACACGAAC
>CAIXSE010000523.1 GCA_903921965.1 uncultured Thermoleophilia bacterium
CACCTGGTACTGCAGCTCGGTGAGGCGCGCCTTGAGGTCGGCGTCGCCGGATCTGTCGGTGCTCATCGGTCACCTCCTCGGGGCGGGCTGGTGCGTCTTCATCCACTCCTCGTGCGCCGGGACGGGCTCTCCCACGACGTAGAGGAAGAAATAGCAGCCCATCTCGCCCATGAAGCGGAACTCGGAGCGGAGCGCGGCCACCGTCTCGTCGAAGCCGCCGCGCGAGCGGAGCCAGCCGGCGAAGCCGCCGTCCTCAGCGTCCAGCTCGACCATGCGTTGCGCGTTGGTCACCGTGGCCTCGATCTTCCTGCGGTTGCGCACGATGCGCGTGTCGGCGGCGAGCCGCTCCACGTCGTCGTCGCCGAAAGCGGCCACCTTCTGCGGGTCGAACCCGGCGAAGGCGTCGCGGAAGCCGGGCCACTTGGCCTCGACGACCTGCCAGCTCAGGCCGGACTGGAACACGGCCTTGGTGAGCACGTCGAAGTAGTCGGCGAGGCCGGTGGGGGTGATCTGCTGCGGTGCCTGCATCGGAGGACCTCCGCTCGTGTGGTGGTGTCGACGGTCGTGCAGGCTTGTGTATTCCCCGCCCGGACCCGATGCGACGCCGGGCGGGGCGTCCCGGCTGCCGTCGCGATAGGATGGACGCGTCCTGGCGGGGCCGTGCTGAGCGACGACCGCAGGAGGTTCGCGCGTGGACCAGCGACCCGGCCTCGGCGCGAGGCTCCGCTACGCGCTCGACCGCCTCTTCTCCCGCGGCACCGGCAGCCTCATCGTCGCCCTCGCCCTGCTCTCGGCCCTCATCGTGGTCGCCGCCGCCTGGCTGGTGTGGCTGTTCAGGGTCAGGCCGGCCGGGGTCTCCTCCGTCAGCTTCCCCGAGGCCGTGTGGAAGAGCCTCATGCGCGCCATGGACCCCGGCGCCGTGGGCGGCGACGAGGGCTGGGCCTTCCGCTTCGCCATGCTGGCCGTGACGATCGCCGGCATCTTCGTGCTGAGCACCCTCATCGGTGTGCTGACCACAGGCATCGAGAGCAGGCTGGAGACCCTGCGGCGGGGGCGCACGCGCGTCGTCGAGACCCGCCACACCGTGCTGCTGGGCTGGTCCGAGCACGTCTTCACGATCGTCTCCGAACTCGTCGTCGCCAACGAGAACCAGCGCAAGCCGTGCATCGTGATCCTCAGCCCCGAGGACAAGGTCTTCATGGAGGACGAGGTGCGCGCGAAGGCCGGCGACCTCAAGAACACGCGCATCGTCTGCCGCACCGGCGACCCGATGGAGATCGCCGACCTCGACATCGTGTCGGTGGACACGGCGCGCTCGGTCATCGTGCTGCCGCCGGCGCAGAGCGACCACGACGCCCACGACGCCGAGGTCATCAAGATCGTCCTCGCCCTGCGCAATCGCCCCGACGGGCCGCCGACGGCGCCGCACATCGTCGCTCCGCTCAAGGACGCGCGGAACGCCCGGATCGCCCTGCTCGCGGGGGGCGGCGACGTGGAGTGGGTGCACACCGGCGACATGGTGGCGCGCATCGTGGCGCAGACCTGCCGTCAGTCCGGGCTGTCGGTGGTGTACACCGAGCTGATGGACTTCGACGGCGACGAGATGTACATGGTCGACCAGCCGGAGCTCCAGGGACGGCCGTTCGCCGACAGCCTGCTGGCGTTCGAGGCCAACGCGGTGCTGGGCCTGGCTCCCCGCGACGGCACGCCGGTGCTGAACCCGCCCATGACGCAGGTGGTCGGGGCGGGGGACCGCCTCGTCGTCCTCGCCGGGGACGACGACCGCATCTTCTACACGGGCGTCCGCCCCGAGGTCGACGAGGCGGCGATCGTCGAGGCGCCGCCGCGGGAGGCGGCGCCCGAGCGGACGCTGCTCCTGGG
>CAIXSE010000524.1 GCA_903921965.1 uncultured Thermoleophilia bacterium
CCCGACGCCGTGGTGGTGCCGGGCGACGTCAACTCCACCTGCGCCGCGGCCCTCGTCGCCGCCAAGCTGCACGTCCCGGTGGTGCACCTCGAGGCCGGGCTGCGGAGCTTCGACCGGGCGATGCCCGAGGAGGTCAACCGCATCGTCGCCGACCACCTCTCGGACCTGCTGCTCACGACGTGCCCCGACGGCGACGAGAACCTCCTGCGTGAGGGCGTCCCCGCGGAGAAGGTCGTCGACGTCGGCAACACCATGATCGACTCGCTGCTGCGCCTGCGTGCGGCCGCCGAGGCCACCGTCCCCGCGACCCGCGAGGCCCTCGCGCTGGGCGACGCCCCGCTCTTGCTGACCACGCTGCACCGGCCCAGCAACGTGGACGAGCCGGAGCAGCTGCTGCGGCTCGCCGGCGTGCTGCGCGAGCTCGCCGCCGGCGCCGAGGTCGTCTTCCCGATGCACCCGCGGACCCGGGCGCGGCTCGCCGGTGCGGGCGCGGAGGACAGCCTGGCCCACCCCCGCCTCCACCTCGTCGAGCCGCTCGGCTACCTCGAGTTCCTCGGGCTCATGACCGGGGCCGCCGCGGTGGTCACCGACTCCGGGGGCATCCAGGAGGAGACGACGTACCTCGGCGTCCCCTGCGTGACGGTGAGGACGACCACGGAGCGGCCGGTCACGGTGTCGCTGGGCACCAACATCCTGGTCGACCCATACGACCCGGACGCGGTGCTGGCGGCCGTGCGTGGGGCGCTCGCCGCGGGCGTCAGCTCGCCTCCCCCGGTGGTGCCGCTGTGGGACGGCGCCGCCGGCGAGCGCGCGATCGAGGCGCTGGCGCGCTGGTCGGCCGGCGAGCCCGCTACGGCCGCCCGGTAGCCTGCCGCGACCGCCCCGGGGCGGCGGCGCGCGGCGCGGACGCAGCGGCCGGGTCCGCGCCGTCCTCCGCCGGCATCCGCCAGAGGAGCACGCAGCTGAGCGCGAAGGTCACGGCGAGCGCGACGTTGCGCGCGACGAGCACGGTCACAGACTCCGGCTGCATGTCGAGCATGCGCCAGTACAGCGCCGGGAACTCGATGCCGGTGAGCAGCAGGGCGAGGCCGCCCGCGAGGGCGATCCACCTGTCGCGCGCGGCCACCAGCGCCCACGCCGGCAGGATCCAGATGAAGTACTGCGGCGAGAGCACCTTGCCGAACGTCACCAGCGCCAGGATGAGCGAGAGGACGGCCGCGGCCTGCAGCGGCGGCGAGTGGCGGAGCCGCTCTCGCCCCCGCCAGAGCAGCAGGTACACGCCGAGCACCGCCAGCAGCGTGAGCGGGCCGGAGAGGTCGGTGGCGAGGTGGGCGCCGCGGGCCACGAGGATGTGCGAGCCGTGGCTGTGGCCCCACGTCGCCCGGGAGAGCCCGAGGAGCTTGAGCGCGAGCATCGGCGTACCCAGCACGCTCTCGATCTGCAGGGGGCGCTCCAGGTGGTACTGGAAGACGTACCAGATGCCCCGCGGCGAGGTGAACACGTAGGGCAGGAACGGCGCCACCGCCGCCGCCACGAAGGCGACGATCGGCCAGAGCCAGCGCCGCCACGAGCCGGCCAGCAGCAGGACCAGCGGCAGCATGGCGGCCGGGGTGAACTTGAGGGCGAAGCCCAGGCCCAGCACGAAGGCCGCCGCCGTGTACCAGCGCGAGACGAGGCAGAGCAGGAAGGCCGCGATGAGCAGCGCCACGGCCACGTCGTAGCGGTTGACGATGATGGCGCCGATGAGCGCGACCGACACGGGGAAGAGCACCGCGGTCACGTAGGCCCTGCCGCCGCGCGGCCACAGGCGGCAGCCCACGAGCGTCGTGACGGCGGCCGTGAGCAGCGTCAGCACGCCCATGTCGAGGGTGAACCAGTGGGTGTACGCCTGGGCGTCGCCCGGGTGCCCCGGCAGGCGGAACAGCGGCACGGCCAGCGGGGGGTACTCGATCTCGAACGACGGCGTGAACGGGCGTTCCCCGCGGGCGATGCGGCTCGCGTAGTCGAAGTAGACGGTGATGTCCGAGACGTCGTGGAGCCGG
>CAIXSE010000525.1 GCA_903921965.1 uncultured Thermoleophilia bacterium
CGCCGGACCTCGGCCAGACGTGCACGGTGTTCGTGGCCGACGTGGCCGCCGAGGCGCTCAACGACGGCTTCTCCCGCGAGGACATCTTCGCCGGGCTGCAGCACTCGGTGGTGCGCAACTACCGGAGCCGCGTGATGGGCCAGCGGCGCCTGCTCGAGCGCGTCTTCTTCCAGGGCAAGCCGGCCACCGACCCGGCGCTGGCGCGCACGGTGGCCGCCGTCCTCGAGCGCGAGGTCTGCGTGCCGGCCGACCCGGGCGCGATGGGCGCCGTGGGCATCGCGCTGCTGGCCGCCGAGGCGCGGGGCGCCGGAGCCGCCGAGGCCGAGCCCCTCGGCCTCGAGCGCCTGCTCGCGGCCAGCGTCGCCGGCCGCCGCGAGTTCCAGTGCCACGACCGCGACTGCGGCAACGCCTGCCACCTGGAGCTCGCCGAGATCGACGTGCTCGGCGAGCGCCGCAAGGTGGTGAGCGGCGGGCAGTGCCCCAAGTACGACGACGTCTCGCCGGCGGGCGAGAAGCTCCCGCGGGAGGCGCCGAACCCCTACCGCGAGCGCGAGGAGCTCCTGCGCGTGCTCGTCGAGGAGGAGGAGGCGCGCGCCGTGCCGGCGGGCCTCGTGCTCGGCCTGCCGTACGCGCACTACCTCATCGACACGCTGCCGTTCTTCCACACGCTGCTGCGCCGGCTCGGTCACGACGTGCGCGTGCTGCGCCCCGGCCCCGACACGCTCGCCGAGGGCGACCGGCGCTGCGCGGCTCCGGGCGCCTGCGCGCCGGTCAAGCTGCTGCACGGCCTCGCCGGGGCGGACGTCGACGTCTTCGTCGCGCCGCTCTTCGTGCACCTGCCGGCGCCGAACGCCGGGGACATCACGTACACGTGCCCCATGGCCCAGGGCGCGCCCGACATGGTGGCGCGCGCCCTCGCCGCGGAGGGCTCGCCGGTGCGCGTGCTGCGCCCGGTGCTGTTCGAGAAGGAGGGCGAGGACTTCGGCGGCGCCCGCGCCCGCGCGGCGCTGCGGCGCGCCGCCGAGGCGCTCGCCGAGGCCGCCGGGCGCGGGTCGGTCCCAGCCGCCGTCTTCGCGCGCTCCTACGAGGCCGCGCTCGAAGCCCAGCGCCGCTTCGAGTCCGGCCTGCGGGACATCGGCTCGCGCGCGCTCGCCTGGGCGCGCGAGCACGACTACCCGGTGGTGCTCGTCGTCGGCGAGACGCACGTGATCCACGACGAGGTCCTCGACGCCGGCATCCACGAGCTGGCCGCCGCCAACGGCGCCCTGCCGCTGCCGGTGGACTGCTACCCGGTGCCGGCGGACGTGCCCGGCCTGCGCCGCGTGCACTGGGCGAGCGCCGGCCAGACGCTGCGCGCCACGGCCGCCGGCGCCGTGACCGGCGACGTCTTCCCGCTGCTGCTCGGCGCCTACGGGTGCGGGCCGAACTCCATGATCGAGCACCTGTTCGCCGACCTGGTGGACGACTGGCCGCACGCCGTGCTCGAGAGCGACGGCCACGGCGGCAAGGCCGGCTACGTCACCCGCGTCCAGGCCTTCCTGCACAGCGTGCGCGCCTGGCGCGCGGCGCACCCGCGCGGCAACGGGCGCGCCGCCCTGCCGGAGGCGCGCCTCGAGCGCTTCGACCGGCCGCTGCCGCGCAGTCTCGACGGCGGCTACGACCGCTTCTTCTTCGGCCACGTGGGCGGCGGCCTGGGCGAGCACCTGGCCGCCGCCATGCGCGGCGCCGGCTTCGACGCCTCCTACGTCGGCGAGCCCGACGCGGCGGCGCTGCGCGCCGCCGGCGCCGCCTGCTCCGGCAAGGAGTGCCTGCCGTACCAGCTCATCTGGGGCAGCTTCGCGCGCTTCCTCGAGCGCGAGGC
>CAIXSE010000526.1 GCA_903921965.1 uncultured Thermoleophilia bacterium
AGCGCTCTTCGACGGGGAGAGCGCGAAGGAGTACGCGACCTCGTCAAGGCTTCGGGTCGAGGCGCAGAGCGCCCTGCTGACCGCGAACCAGCAGCTCATCGCCAGCTCCGCCACGTTCACGGCCTGGCTGCAGGCCTACGAAGCGAACGACGAGCAGCTCATGCAACTCCTCGAACGCCGCTTCCTGCCCAACTACAAGGAGGCGTTCGACCAGTGGGTCGAGCTCGCCCCCTGGACGGCTTCGGACACGCCGCCCGGGCCCGCGTACATGCCGGGGTACGAGGACCCGCTCACGGAGAAGGCAGCAGAGCTCAACAAGGAGGCGACACACGCCTTCGACCTGGGCGTTTCCACACGCCTCACCGGCGAGAAGTACGTCCGGATCACCGTCATCCTGGCCGCTGCCCTCTTCCTGATCGCCATCGGACAGCGCTTCAAGATCAGGGGCGTGCGCTACTCGGTCAACACCGTGGCGGGCGTGCTGATCCTCTACTGCGTCGTCCTGCTCGTCACGTACCCGCACATCTTCGCGGTCTGAGCACGGCGGCGGGCGCTACGCCTCCGCCACCACCGCCTCCAGCAGCCAGGCACGGATCTCGGCGGCCGCCGGGACCGCTCCGCTGCACAGCACCCTGCCGTCCACGCGCAGCGCGGGCCAGCGGCGGGCGCCGCGCGCGACGATCGCCGTCGGGTCCGCCACGCGCCGGACCTCCGGAGCCTCAGGGAGCGCGAGCCCGGCGAGCACCTCGCGCACCGCCGCATCCAGCGCTGCCGTCTTCTCTCCCTCGATGCCCATGACTTCGATCAGCATGGGCAGCACGGTACAGCGGGGCGGGGCGGCCGCGCACTGACCAGCGTCAAGCGGCAGGGCAGGGCGGACGCGCGGGTCGCCAGGGGGCCACGCGCCCGGCGCGACTCCCTGCCGGCGCCCCGGCGCGCCGGGCCGGCGGCACCGCGACCGGCACGCCGGCGCACCGCCTCAGCCCCCGGCACGCTTGGCGGCGATGTCGTCGAACTGCGCCGCCACCCACTTCTCGATGGTGTTGGTGTCGACCACGGTGCGCAGCGCCTCGGCGCGCGTGCGCTTCTCGTCCGCGCCCATGGTGAGCGCCTCGAAGATCGCCTGCGCCTGCTGCTCGATGTCGAACGGGTTCACGCGCACCGCGAACATGCCGAGCTCCTCGAACGCACCCGTGTTCTCGCTGAGCACGAGCACGCCGTCGCGGGTGTTCACGACGGGGCCTTCCTTGGCGACGAGGTTCATGCCGTCGAAGATGGCATTCACGACGAGCGCGTCGTAGTGCTTGTAGGCCGCCAGCGTCTGCGGGAAGTTGTCCTCGATGCGCAGGTCGATGGGCATCCAGTCGGTGTTGCCGTGCCTGGTGTTGATCTGCTCGACGGTGCGCAGCACGCGCTCGCGGTACGTGACGTACTCCTCGACGTCCTCGCGCGACGGCTGCAGCAGGGCGAGGAACGTGATGCGGTCCTTGAACTCGGGGTGCAGGTCGAGGAAGCGGTCGAAGGCGACGAAGCCGCGGATGATGTTCTTGCTGAGGTCGAGGCGGTCGACGCGCAGGACGAGGAACTCGCGGCGGCGGGCGAGCAGGGCCTCTTCGGCCGCCGCGACTCGGCGCGCGGCGGCGGCCCGCACCAGCTGCGTCGGGTCGATCGACACCGGGTACGCCCGCACCCACACCTTGCGGTGCCCGGTGTCGACGCTCAGCTCGCCCTCGTCGACCTGCAGGTCGAGCAGGTCGCGGCACCCCTGCAGGAAGTTGGTGGCGTAGTGCCGCGTGTGGAAGGCGACGACGTCGTTGCCCAGCAGGCCGGTGAACACGGCGTTCCTGATGGCCTCGGGAAGCACGAGCCAGGCGTCGCTCTGCGCCCACGGGATGTGCACGAACTGGTGCAGGAAGGCGCCGGGGACCGCTTCGCGCACGAGCGGCGCCACGCCGTACAGGTGGTAGTCGTGCAGCATGGCCAGCGCCTCGCCGGGGCCGCAGGCGGCGAGCTCGTCGCTCACCGCCTCGGCGAAGAGGCGCTGCACCGGCACGTACCCGCTCCAGAACGCGTCGACCTCGTTCTCGGAGATGTCCGGGTGCCGCCCGAGGTCCCACAGGTAGTGCTGGATGAACCACAACATCGGGTTGGCGACGATGTTGTAGTACTTGTGGTAGACGTCGCGCTCGACGGCGACGTACCGCACGCGGTACGCGTCGCCCTCGAGCCGGACGTCCACGGCGCGGCGCTCCTCGGCGAGGCGTTCTTCCTCCTCGCCCAGCGCCGTGGCCACCCAGGTACCCGGGTACGCGCGCAGCAGCTCGGTGAGGACGGTCACGAGGCCGCCCGGGCCGCGCGTGACGACCGGCTCGCCGGACGGGTCGCTGTGGAACGAGACCGGACCGCGGTTGGCTGCGATCACCAGACGCCGTTCCGGCTCAGCGGTCACCGCCACCCTCCCCTTCGTTCGCGACCTACCCGGCTATCTTACCCGCGCGCAGGTCGCGGAAGAGCCGCAGGTCGTCGCGCAGCAGGCGCGGCGTGAGGAACTCGCGGCGCACGTACTCCTTGCCGGCCAGCGCCATCTGCCGGTGCTTCTCGGGCTCGGCCATGATCGCGAGACAGCGCTCGGCACACTCCGCCGCCGAGCTCACCAGGTACCCGGTCACGCCGTCCTGGATCTGCAGCGGGATGCCGCCGACGTCGCCGCCGACCGTGGGCCGTCCCTTCCACAGCGCCTCGGTCACGGTGAGGCCGAAGCCCTCGCGCAGCGACTTCTGGATGACCACGTCGGCGTGGCTCTGGAAGGCGTTCACCTCGACGGAGCCCACGTTGTCGAGGTTGGAGAGCACGAACACGTCGGGGTCCTCGCCCACGTACTCGATGACCTTCTCGAGGTACTCCCAGCCCTCGGGGTCGTCGCTGGCCATGGAGCCGATGAGGGCCAGCTGCACGTCCTCGTGCACCTTCTTGACGGCGCGGTACACGTCCACGAGCCCGAGCGGGTCCTTCCACGGGTCGAAGCGGGAGACCTGCAGGAGCAGGGGCCGCTCCACGTCCACCCCGAACTGGCGCACGATGTAGGTGGCGTCCTCGGCGGAGAGGCGCATGTTCTTGGGCGCGAGCGGGTCGATGGTGGGGGCGATCTCGACCACGGGGACGGTGAGGCCCTGCGGCACGTAGTCACGCAGGGTGTAGACCGCCGCGTCGTAGGCGTTGATGGACGGCACCAGGTAGTCGTACAGCGCCCGGTCCGGCGTGGAGGTGTCGATGTGGCAGCGCCAGGCCCACTTCGTCGCCGTGGGGACCTGCGCCGCGAACCCCCGCATGAGCAGCGGCTGCGGGTCGTGGATCACGATGAAGTCGTACTCGCGGGTGAGGTCGGCGGCGTTGGCCTTGCAGACGCTCTCGTACAGCTCCCGGGCCGCGGGCGGGAAGTCGACGGCGTGGCCCTGCAGCCCGTTGTGGAAGCTCTTGGTGACGTTGAAGAACTCCGGCGGGGCGCTCATGACGCGCCACTCGGCGTGCAGGCCGCAGTCGGTGACGAGCGGGACGAGCGTGTACAGGATCTCGGCGACGCCGCCGCCGAAGGCGGTGGCGTTGACGTGGAGCACGCGCGCGCCGCGGAGCTCGGCGGCGAGCTCGTCGATCTCGTCCATCAGCTCGCGGGGGACGATGGAGCGGTAGTCGGCCAGCGACTTGCGGCCGACGTTCACCTCGTGCATGGGGCCTCCAGGG
>CAIXSE010000527.1 GCA_903921965.1 uncultured Thermoleophilia bacterium
GACGCGCTGCGCAACGCCCACCTGCTGCAGAGCCTGCGGCAGAGCAACGCGGCCCTCCGCGAGCTCGTCGACCTCAGCGACCAGCTCGACGAGCGTGAGGGCCTCGAGCACCTGGCGCGGATCGCCGCGGAGCGCCTGCGCGCCATCCTGAGCGCCGAAGACTGCGACATCTGGGCCGTGGACGGCGACATCATGCGCTGCCTGGCGAGCGTCGACAGCCGCGGCTGGGACGCGGAGGAGTACGGCAAGACGCGCATGCTCTCCGATTACCCGAGCGTGGCGACCACCCTGGCGGGCGACGCCCCGATCGTGATCGGCGACCTCGCCCGCTCCGACCTCCACAAGGCGGAGCTCGCCGTGTACCACAGCTGGGGCTACCGCAGCGTCGTCTCGCTGCCGCTGGTCGTGGAGGGCCGGGCGCTCGGGCTCATCGACGTCTTCGACACCAAGGTCCGCGACTACACCGGGCAGCTCGACTTCATCCGCAACGTGGGCCGCCTGCTCGCCGCGGCCCTCGTCAAGGCGCGCCTGGTGGAACGCCTCGAGAGCGGCAACCGCGACCTCCGCCTCCTGGTCGACTCCGGCCTCGAGTTCGGGTCCACGCTCGACGTCGACGCAGTGATCGTGAAGGTGGCGGAGCGCATCCTCACGGTCTCCCAGGCCGACCTCTGCGACGTCTACGGCGCCTTCGGGGACGAGGTCGAGGTGCTCGCCGCGACGGGAGAGGACGCGCACCTCTCCATCCCCGGTACGCGGTACCGCATCGGCGACTTCTCCTCCTTCACCGAGGCCGCCCGCCTGCGGCGCCCCGTGGTCAAGCTCGACGTCCACGGCGACCCTTCGGCGACCGCGCACGACCGCGCCGACGCGGAGCAGTGGGGCTACGCCTCCATCATGACGGTCCCGCTGATCGCCCGCAGCGACCTGATCGGCTTCATCGACCTGTACAACCGCGAGCCGCGGCCGTTCCAGGGCGGCGACACCATCGTCGGCCTCGCCCAGGTCGCCGGCCAGGCCGTCGCCAACGCCCGGCTGTACCGCGAGCTCGACCAGGCCCTGGAGAGCGAGCAGGCTGCGAACCACGAGACCCAGCTGCTCAACGAGATCGCGCGGAGGACGGCCGCCAGCCTCGATCTCGAAGAGATCGTGGAGGCGGCCGTCGACGAGCTGCACAAGCTCATCCCCTTCGACGGCCACAGCGTCTACCTGGCCAAGGACGGCGTCATCGAGCGGGTGCTCACCGGCGACGGCCCCGGCCAGCTGCGCGAGGCGACCGACCTCGGCGAGCTCGGCGGGCAGTTCTTCGAGCGCCTGTCCGCGCAGAGCGTGCTGCGCATGCGGCTGCCCGACGACGGTGACGTCGCGGCCAGGCACCGGCTCACCGACGGGTGGCGGTCGGCCACCGCCATCGCCCTGCCGTCGGACAACGGCATCATGGGCGCGTTCACCCTCGCGAGCCGCAAAGAGGACGCCTTCGACAGCGTCGACGTGCACCTCCTCGAGAGCGTCGCGACCCAGCTCTCGCTGGCCATCAAGAACGCCCAGCTGTACGACGAGATCAAGCAGATGCACCTGGGCAACCTCATGGCCCTGAGCTCGGCCCTGAACGCCAAGGACTACTACACGCTGGGCCACGCCGCGCGCGTGTCGGCGTACACGGTCATGCTCGGCCGCGTCCTGGGCTGGGGGCCCGGGCTGATGGCCTCGCTCGAGGAGGCGGCCTACCTGCACGACATCGGCAAGATCAGCATCTCCGACCGCGTGCTCCTCAAGCCCGGCCGCCTCAACCCCCAGGAGTGGCAGCAGATGCGGCTGCACCCCGTGTTCAGCGCCGACATCATCCGGCCGCTGTTCCCCACGGCGCTGGTGGACGGCGTCCGCCACCACCACGAGCACTACGACGGCACGGGCTACCCGGACGGGCTGGCCGGCGAGGACATCCCTCTGCTGGCGCGCGCCATGGCCGTGGTGGACGCCTACGACGCGATGTCCTGCCGCCGGCCGTACAAGGCCGCGCTCTCGTACGGGGAGTGCCTCGCCGAGCTGCGCCAGTGCCGCGGCAGGCAGTTCGACCCGCTCATGGTCGACGCCTTCCTCGGCGTCCTCGACGCGCTCGCCGAGACACGCGTCGACGCCGAGCGCATCGCCGCCGAGGCGGCAGGGCGCATCCGCGGCGA
>CAIXSE010000528.1 GCA_903921965.1 uncultured Thermoleophilia bacterium
GGGGCCGTGTTCGTGTCCCGCAGCCCGCGTGCCGCCCGCCTGATGGCGATCCACGGGTCCACCCACCAGCGCGGCTACCCGTACGAGGACCTGGACCTCTCAGACCCGGACCTCGTCCACCTCGCCCAGCAACCCCATCTCTCCATCATCGGTCCTCGTGATGCCATGCAGCGCGGCCTCAAGGCAGTGATGGGCCGCGGCTTCCGGCTCGGCGTGCTCGCCCCGTGCATGGCCGGGCACACCGTGGCCGCCTACGTCGTGGTGAGCACGTCCCGCGGGCGCGAGTTGACGCTCGACGCGGCGCGCACGCTCGCGATCGCCTGCGAGGCGATAGGCCCCCTCGCGAACGGCGACATGCTCGTGCAGAAGATCCAGCGGGACGAGGCGATCCTGCACTCGTCCCAGGCCGTCGTCCACACCATCTCGCAGAGCCTGGACCTGAACGAGACGTACCAGGAGATCGCGATGAGCGCCGTCAGCACGGTGAGCGGGTCGAGCTGCCTGCTGCTCGAGCTGAGCTCGGAGACCGGCGACCTCGTGACCGTCGCCGCTTCCGAGCCCGATGCCTCCAGCCTGATCGGCCTGCGCGTGCGCTTCCGCACGGGGCAGAACCTGGCGACCATGCTCCAGAACCGGCGCAGCATCCTCGTCGACGACCTCATCGCCGGGGCCGGCGTCGATGCCGAGGCCCGGCGACTGCTCAACCTCCGCTCCGCCCTCATCGTCCCCGTGCTCGCCCAGGGCGAGCTGATCGGCTCGCTGGTGCTGTACTCCACCGGACGCCGCCGGCGCTACTCGGAGCAGGACATGGCGAGGGCCGGCGAGGTCGCCGAGCAGGCGGCGATCGCCATCCACAACGCCCGCCTGTACCGCGACCTCATGCACAGCCGCGAGTCGATCCAGTCGCTCGCTCACCGCATCGTCGAGATCCGCCAGGACGAGCGCCAGACGTTCGCGAGCGTGGTGCACGACGACATCATCCAGTCGGTCGTCGGCGCCCGCTACCTTCTGGAGTCATACCTCCGTCGCAACCCCGACTCCTCGGGGGAGATCCTCGACGAGGCGGTCGGCGTACTGCAGCAGACCGTGGACGACGCGCGTCGCATCGTGTGGGAGCTGCGCCCGCCGGTGCTGGACGAGCTCGGTCTCGAGGCCTCCCTGGGAGCGCTCGGCCAGCACGTCGGCAGCACCAGGGACCAGGCCCTGGTGCACACGCGCATCGGCGAGATGCCCTCGGTGAACCGCGAGACGGCCACTGCCGTGTACAAGGTCGCGCGGGAGGCCACGCTCAACGCCAGCCGCCACGCGCACGCCACCCACATCTGGATCACCGCCGAGCAGCTCCAGTCCGATGGGGCCCTGTCGATGCGCCTGAGCGTGCGTGACGACGGCGTCGGCTTCGACCTGACGGCGATGAAGAAGGAGGCACACTTCGGATGTGCCATGATGGAGGAGCAGGCGACGGTGATCGGCGCCCGGCTCTCACTTGAATCCAGGCCGGGGGCCGGGACGACAGTCACGCTCGACGTCCCGCTCGACGAGTGACCCGAGGTGTCTGACCGAGGGAACGTGGAAGGACCCACCCAGAAGCCGATCCGCATCATGATCGTGGACGACCACGAGGTCGTACGGCGTGGGCTCGAGGGCATCCTGAGCGCCTGTGACGACCTCGAGGTGGTCGGGCAGGCGGCCAGTGGCGAGGAGGCCGTGGAGCGGGCGGAGACGCTCGAGTGCGACGTGGTGCTCCTCGACCTGCAGATGCACGGGATGCACGGCCTCGAGGTCATCCCCCA
>CAIXSE010000529.1 GCA_903921965.1 uncultured Thermoleophilia bacterium
CTGGTGCAGACCGACGGCGAGGTGGCCGGGAGTCTGCCGCTCACGTGCAGGGTCAGGCCGCGCGCCCTGCGCGTCATCGTGCCGTGACCGCGCGGGTGAGGAGGTCGCCGTGAGACCCTGCATCGCACCGCCTCCGGCGGAGGAGACCGAGGCCCTTCACGAGGCGAGCCTCGAGGTCCTGGAGCGCACCGGGGTCGTCTTCCCCGACCCGGCGGCGCGGGCCGCGCTGGCCGCCGCCGGCGCCCGCGTCGACGAGGAGGCGCGGGTGGTGCGCATCCCCCGCGCCCTCGTCGACGATGCTCTGGCGCAGGCGCCCCGGGAAATCGTCCTCGCCGGGCGCGACCACAGGCACGACGTGCGCTGCGACGGGTCGCGCACCTACCTCTCGCTCGACGGCACGGGGACCCACACGCTCGACCACCTGAGCGGGGTGCGGCGGCCCTCGACGCTGCACGACCTCGCCGACGCGGCGCGGGTCGCCGATGCCGCGCCGGAGATAGCCCTGGTGTGGAACGTGGTGTCGGCGTCCGACGCACGCCCCACGACGCAGGTGCTGGACGAGCTTGCCGCGTGCCTCCGCAACACCGGCAAGCACATCCAGGGCGAGGTGCAGCGTGCCGAAGAGGTGCCCTTCGTCATGGAGATGCTCGCGGCGGCGTCGCCGGACGGGCGCTGGGACCCGGCAAGACCGTTCTTCTCGATCGTCTACTGCCCTGTGCCGCCGCTGCAGCACGAGCCGCACATGAGCGCCGCCGCGGTCGCGCTGGCGCGAGAGGGCGTCCCCATGTGCATCTACGCCATGGGCCTGGCCGGGGCCACGGCGCCGGTGACCATGGCCGGCGCCGTGATGCAGGCCAACGCCGAGATCCTCAGCTCGCTCGTGCTCTTCCAGCTGGTTCGCCCGGGGGTGCCCTGCATCTACGTCGCCGACACCGGTGTGCTGGACATGCGCACCGGCATGTACTCCGCGGCCTCACCGGAGTCCATCCTCATCACGCAGGCCATGACCGCGCTGGGCAAGCGCTACGGGCTGCCGGTGATGGCCACCGGGCTCACCGGCGACGCCAACACGTTCGGCGTGATGAGCGGCGCAGACGCCGGCATGACCGCGCTGGCGGCGATGCTCATGGACCCCGACCTGTTGTGCGGCGCCGGCATGCACGACGGCGCCCAGATGCTGTCGCTGCCCAAGATCCTGCTGGACTGCGAGCTCTTCCGGCGGTGCAGCCGGGTGCTCGAGGGCATGGTCGTCAACGAGGAGCGGCTCATGACCGGGGTCGTCGACGCCGTCGGCCCCGGCGGGCACTTCCTCAGCGCGCGAGAGACGCGCAACCACCTGCGCGCCGGCGAGCTGCACGTGCCCCAGCTGCTGCTGCGCGAGCCCTACGAGAGCTGGAGCGTCTCGCGCCGCGACGAGGTGGCCAGGGCGTGCGCGGCCGTCGACGAGATCCTCCGCACGCACGTGCCGGCGCCGCTTCCCGACGGGGCGGACGAGAGGATCGACGAGCTCATCGAGGCCGCGGCCGGCGAGCTCCTGAGCCGCTGAGCGGCGGCTCGGCCGCCGCGGCCGGCGCTCTCAGGCGCCGCTCACAGGCCCATCACCTGAGCGAGCCGGTGCAGGCGTTCGGCGTACTCCCTGCGCGCCTTCTCGTCGCGTGCGCCCAGCTCTTCCGGCGAGGCCACCGGCACGATCTTGAAGGCCGGGTTGTCGAAGAGCCGCAGCTCCAGCGAGTCGCCCGGTTCGTAGGGCAGGTCCTTGAAGAGCCGCCCCAGGAGGTACCGGGCCGTGGTCTCCCCGACCGGGAGCACGTAGTGGGGGGTGGTGATCGTGAGCTCCTTCGACAGG
This sequence comes from uncultured Thermoleophilia bacterium, assembly GCA_903921965.1. The sequence continues at coordinate 1,847 of CAIXSE010000529.1, forward strand.
AACGGGTAGCAGTTGTCCTGCTCGGCGGCACTGGGTTCGCGGACCTCGCGGCCGCTGCGCGGTACGCACTTGGTCAGCGTCGTCACGTAGACCTTGTCGGGGTTGTGCCTGAGCGCGGGCATGAGCTCGGCGAGGCCCTCGAGGACGCGTCCGCCCGCCGGACCCTCGCCCTCTTCGTCGCCCGGGTCAGGATGGAGGGAGACGACCATCACCGCGCAGTGCGGGTGGCCGCCTCCCGGCACCGCGCGGAGGCGGCAGGCGACGAGCTCGTCGCACCTCGCGCACTCCCCGACGCTCCGCGCCAGCGTGTCCAGTTGTTCGACCGCGTCTTCCATGGTGGGTCTCCTCTCTGGATGAGCCGGCGCGGCGCTCGGCGCCGCGCCGGCCGCTCAGCCTCCGCCGCCTGCCAGGCGGTAGTCGCAGGTCAGGGTGTCGGGACGGCCGACGAGGGCAAGAGTGAGCTCGTCGCCGAACGGCGCGAGCACCACGTTGAGGTCGTCGAGCTCGACCGAGATGTACTTCGCCGCGGGCGCTCCGAGCTCTGCGGCGAGCCGCGAGCCGGCATCGATGACGGCGGCCGTCTGGGCCGCCACCGCCTCGAGGGCGATGCCGTCGTCGGCGTCGGCGGCCACCACGAAGCCGTCCCGGGAGATGAGCAGCGCCGCGACGATGCCGGCGTGCGCCCGGTACGGGGTGAGACGCGCGGCCAGGGCGTCGCCGGAGACCTCGCTCACTCCCGCTCCAGTGCGGTGCCGAGGTCGGCGCGCACCGCGCCGGCGAAGGCGTCGGCCGAGGCCTCGTCGGCGAACACGCGGGTGAACCCGCCGGCCAGACCGGCGAGCTCGCTCAGGAAGATGGTGGTGCGGGGGATGGGCGAGGCGCCGTCGTCGCCGGCGCCGGGCAGCGAGCCGTCGAGGGGGAGCTCGACGAGGGTGTCGCCGCTGACGAAGAGCCTTCCGGCCTCGCGCCCGGACAGCCGCACCTTCACGCACACTGCGACGCCGTCCGTGACCCGCTCCTTGGCGATGTCGATCTCCACGGCCGAAGCCTAGCGAGGCCGTGGTGGCGTGGCAAG
>CAIXSE010000530.1 GCA_903921965.1 uncultured Thermoleophilia bacterium
CCGCGGGCACGGTGGTCACCGAGATCGCCACGCCCACGGCGAAGCTGGCGCGCGACTCGAACGCCAGCATGCCGGCGACGCCCGCCGCCAGGGCGACGCCGACCGTCGCGATGTTGACGGTCGCGAGCTCGCCGACGTGACTGGAGAGGACGTCGGCGGACGGTGACACCTCGCCGGCCAGGCGCAGGGCGGTGGTCAGCACGAACGCGGCGAGCGCGACGAGCGCGAGGCCGGGACCCACGGTACCGAGGGCCCGGCCCAGGAGGCGCGGGCGCCGCGCCACGATGGCCACGCAGGCGGCCGACATGGGCAGCAGGTCCGGGCTCACGGCCATCGCGCCGACGATGAGCACGGCGCTGCCGCCGAGCACGCCGAAGCCGGCGATGACGCCGGCGACCGCCATGTAGACGAGGTAGATGGGCCGCAGCCCCACGTTGGCGACGGCGGCTTCGGCCACCTCGGCCCACACGAGGGCCTGGTCGTCCTCGCGGGGCGCGGGCTCGGCCGCGTCGGGCTCGATGGGCCGGGCGAAGTCGATGTGCGAGACGGAGAGGTCGGCGGCGTCCACCCCCAGCTGCTGCAGCGCCGCGAACGCCTCGTCCACGTCCACGGCCTCGACCTCGGCCATCACCAGCATCTTCGCGGTATCGTCGGTGAGCCCGCCGAGGACGATGTGGCGGACCTGCGGCAGGTCGCGGAGCGCGGCGACGACACCTTCCACGGCCTCGGGCTCCGCGAAGGCGCGCAGCGTGTACACGGCTCAGCGGCGCGCCTGGAAGAACTCGCGCAGCAGCGCCACGGACTCGTCGGCCAGCACGCCGCTGGTGATCTCCAGGCAGTGGTTGAGACGCGGGTCCTGGCAGACGTTGTACAGCGTGCCGGCGGCGCCGGCCTTCTCGTCGGGGGCGCCGTACACAAGATGGGGGATGCGCGCCTGCACGATGGCCCCGGCGCACATGGGGCACGGCTCCATGGTGACGTAGAGCACGGTGTTGAGCAGCCGCCAGCTGCCCATGCGCCTGGCGGCCTGCTCGATGGCGAGCATCTCGGCGTGCGCGAGGGGGCTGTTGCGGAGCTCGCGCTCGTTGCCGGCGGCGGCGATGACCTCGCCGTCGAGCACGATGACGGCGCCGACCGGCACGTCGCCGTGCGCCGTGGCCCGCTCCGCTTCGCGCAGCGCCAGCCGCATGTAGTACTCGTGCCTGGGGAAGTGCAGTTCGGCCACGGTCACATCATTACCGCAATCCGCCGCCCGCGGAACCCCGCCGGTGCGGCGGGGCGCTCTCAGGTCCTTCTCAGCAAGATGCCGGCTGCAGCGGGTATAACTGCAGCGGCGCCGTGCTTCCACCGTCCCCGGCGGCGCCGCCGGCTACAGGGGCGGGAGGTGGGTCGCACGATGAGTGGTTGGGGTCTGTATCTGGTCTGTTTCCTCGTCCCGTTCGTCATCGGTCTGGCCGTGCAGGGGTGGCTCAAGAGCACCTTCTCGCGCAACAGCCAGGTGCCGGTCCGCAGCGGGCTGACGGGCGCCGAGGTCGCACGCCGCGTGCTCGACGCCAACGGCCTGAGCGGCGTCGCGGTGCACCCCGCCAGGGGCGGCGCGCTCAGCGACCACTACGACCCGCGCCGCCGCGCGGTCTTCCTCAGCGAGCCGGTGTACGCCGGACGTTCGGTAGCGTCCGCGGCGGTCGCCGCGCACGAGACGGGGCACGCCATCCAGCACGCCCAGGCTTACGCGCCCATGAAGGTGCGTTCGGCCCTGTGGCCGGTCGCCGCCTTCGGCTCCCAGGCGTGGTTCTTCCTGCTGCTCATGGGCCTGGTGTTCCAGTTCACCGGCCTCATCACGCTGGCGCTCATCGTCTTCGGCTTCGCGGTACTGTTCCAGATCGTGACGCTGCCGGTGGAGTTCGACGCGTCCCGGCGGGCGGCGGCGCAGCTCAGGCAGATGGGTCTTGTCACCGACGGCGAGGCGGCCGGCGTGCGCCAGACGCTCACGGCCGCCGCGATGACCTACGTGGCCGCGGCCCTCGCCTCCATCGCGCAGCTGCTGTACTTCCTGGGCGCGTTCCGCAACTGAGGCAGGGAGCGCGCCGGCGCCCGCGCTTGCGTCACGGTGTGTCCGGGCGCGTCCCGGGTGCGCTTCGCGGCGAGGCGCGACTCCCCGTGGCCTATACTCGCGCCATGACCGCGCCGACCTCCAGTGGCGGCGCCGGCACGGCCGGGTCCGGTGATCTGGCCGGCGCCCGCGTCGCGCTCGTCGACATGCCGTTCGCGAGCTTCCGGCAGCCCTCGCCGGCGCTCGGTCTGCTGGCGGCGGTGCTGCGTGCGCGCGGCGCCGAGGTCGCCGTGCTCGAGGCGACGCTCACGTTCGCGGCCGTGGTCACCCCTGAGGTGTACGACGCCATCGCCGGGTGGCAGGCGCAGGACCTGCTGGGCGAGCGGGTCTTCGCCGGCTGCACGTCCAGGCCGCCGCGCACCGGCGCCGGGGAGTACGAGCGCGAGGTGCTGGCCGGCGGCCACCCCGCCCACGGTATCGTCCACTTCGGCAAGCCGCCGCTGTCGGCGGCGCTGCGGACCGGCCTCACCGAGGCGCGCCGCCGCGCCGCCGCGTTCCTGGACGGCTGCCTCGACGAGATCGTCGCCGCGCAGCCTCACGTGATCGGGTTCACCGTACTGTCCGCGCAGCTGGCGGCGTCGCTCGCCCTGGCCGAGCGCGTCAAGGAAGCGCTGCCCGGGACGCTCGTGGTGTTCGGGGGTCCCGGGTGCCGCGGCGAGATGGGCGAGGAGATCCGCCGCCGGTTCCCCGCCGTGGACGCGGTCGTCGACGGCGAGGGCGAGGCGGTGCTGCCGGACCTCGTGCACGCTCATCTCGTCTCCTCAGGTCCCGGCCCTGCGGCGGCCGCCGGTGAGGACCGCCCCGGCTCCGCCCCGGCGGCCGGCTCCGTCTCCTCGTCCGTCGACCTCGACACGCTCCCGCTGCCGGAGTTCGGCGACTACTTCGCCCGCCTCGGCGCCGGCCCGCTGGCGGGGACGTTCGTGCCGCGCGTGCCCGTGGAGACCTCGCGCGGCTGCTGGTGGGGCGAAAAGCGGCGCTGCGTCTTCTGCGGGCAGGGGAGCGCCTCGCTCACGTACCGGCGCAAGAGCCCCGAGCGCGCGCTCGCCGAGCTCGAGCACCTCGCGGGCGCGTATCCGGGCTGCCCCGTCTTCTTCACCGACGAGATCGCCCCGCGGGACACCTTCGACGCCCTGCTCCCGCAGCTGCCGCTGCGCGTGCCCGGCCTCGAGGTCGTCTACTTCGAGGTCCGCCCCGACCTCGCGCGCCACGAGCTCGAGGCCCTGGCGGCCGCCGGCGTGCGCAGGCTGGAGTCCGGCATCGAGAGTCTCAGCACCCCGGTGCTGCGGCAGATGCGCAAGGGCACCACGGCGCTGCACGGGGTCCGGCTGCTCAAGTGGGCGCGGGAGCTGGGCGTCCACGTGGTGTGGAACCTGCTCTGGGGCGTGCCCGGCGAGGACCCTGCGGAGTACGGACGCATGGCGGCGCTCGTCCCGCTGCTCACCCACCTGCAGCCTCCGCACACGGTCGGCGAGCTGCGCGTCGACCGCTTCTCGCCGCTGTCCGACGACCCGGGGGCCTTCGGGATCCGGGACGTGCACGCGGTGCCGGCCTACCGCCACGTGTTCGGCCTGCCCGGCGAAGCGCTGGACCGGCTGGCGTACTTCCTCACCGGCGTCACGGCGCGGCCGCAGCCGCTCGCCGAGTACACCGCGTGGCTCGCGGAGGCCGTCGCCGCCTGGAAGGAGACTTGCGTGCGCAGCGGCCTGTGGTACGTCGACGACGGCGACCGCCTGCTCGTCGACGACCGCCGGCCCGCGTTCGCGAGCGACGACCTCACGGTACTGAGCGGCGCGCACCGCGCGGCGTTCGTGGCCGCCGACGGGCTGGCGACGGCGGAGCGGCTCGCCGCCGCCGTCTCCGCCGCGGAGGGCCGCGCCGTCGGTGCCGCGGAGCTGCAGGAGCTGCTGGAGCCGCTGCTCGAGCAGGGCCTGCTGGCGCGCGACGGCGCCCGCTTCCTCAGCCTCGCCGTCCGCGCCCCCGGGGGCCTGCCCTGACGCCGGTCACGTGGTCCGCGGGTCGTCCGCGGCTCCGGTGGGTCTGACGGCCGCGGCCGTCAGCGCGGCAGCCGCTCTGGCCGCGGCCTCCTGCACCGCGGCGGCGGCGTAGCAGAACACCGACAGCGTGTCCACGACGTCGTAGCCGCGCGCGCGTACGAGCTCCGCCAGCCTGTCGAACGAGCCGATCGGCCCGCCGGCGTGGGTCACGCCGGCCACGGCGGGCCGCCCGCGCCCGTCGGGCAGCGCCGCCACGAAGCTGCGCGCCGGCGGCGACGACATCCACCCCCACGTGGGCGAGAACACCGCCAATGCGTCGAAGCTGCCGTCGGCCGGCGCCGCGGTCTCGAGCGCGACCACGGTGCCGGCCATGGCCTCCCTGACCCCGCGGATGCCGGCGGAGAAGTACGAGTACTCCTTCGCCGGCACGATGCGCAGCACGGCGGCGTCGCCGCCGAGCCGCGCCTGCGTCGCCAGCGCCAGCTTCTCGGTGTAGCCGGAGAGGGAGTAGTACGCGATGAGCGTCCTCACCGCCGGGCCGTCACCGTCGCGGCCTGTTCACTGCGCCGTCCAGCCTCCGTCCACGGTGAACTCGGAGCCGGTGACCCACTTCGACTCGTCCGACGCCAGGTAGACATCCAGGTACGCGACGTCGACGGGCTCTCCGATGAAGCCGATCGGGTGCTGGGCGCCCACCTTCGCGAAGTACTCGTCCGGGCTCAGGCCGAAGTCCGCCGCCTCCTTCTCGGTCAGCGGCGTGTGCACGTAGCCCGGGTGCACGGAGTTCACGCGGATGGAGTAGCCGCGCGCGCCCATCGCCAGGGCGGCCGACTTGGTCATCACCGTGACTGCGCCCTTGGATGCGCAGTAGGCGAACAGGCCGGCCTCTGCGACCTGCCCGTCGATGGACGAACGGTTGACGATGGAGCACTTCTCGCCGCAGTCCTTCATCGCCGCGATGGCGTGCTTCATGCCGAGGAACACCCCCGTGGCGTTCACGCTCATGAGGTGCTCCCACTCCTCGAGCGTCGTGTCCTCGACGTCGTGCCCCAGCGAGATGCCCGCGTTGTTCACGAGGACGTTGATCTTGCCGTGGATCGCGACGGTGTCGGCCACCACGCGGCGCCAGTCGTCCTCGCTGCGCACGTCCAGCTTCATGAACGTCGCCGTGCCGCCGCCGGCGGCGATGGCCTCCGCCACGGCCTGCCCGGCACGTTCGTCCACGTCGGCGACCACGACGCGCGCTCCCTCCTCCGCGAAGAGCGCGCACGTGGCGGCGCCGATGCCCATGGCGCCGCCGCTGACGATCGCGACCTTGCCCGCGAGTCTGTCCACGTCCTCCTCCTCTTCCTCTCGGTGTCGTGCGTGCCGCCGCGTTTCGCGGCCGGTCCCCGCCGGCCTCCGGTCACGTGATCGCGCCGGCCCCCTCAGGCAGCAGCTGCCCGCCGTCCACGACGATCGTCTGGCCGGTGATGTAGGCGGCGTCGTCCGAGGCGAGGAAGAGCATCGCGTGGCCCACGTCCTCGGGCGTGCCGAGCTTCTTCATGGGGATGGAGGCCGCCAGGGCGTCGATGTACTCCCGGCCCATGCCCTCCATGCCGGGGGTCATGATGTTGCCGGGCATGACGGCGTTGATGGTGACGCCCTGCCCGGCCACCTCGAGGGCGGCGCTGCGCATGAAGCCGAGCATCGCCGCCTTGGTCGCCCCGTAGTGCGCCCAGCCGGGGTACCCGGTCACGGGCCCGGTGACCGACGACGTGAGCACGATCCGCCCGTACGCGCGCGCGCGCATGCCGGGCAGTACCGACTTGACCATGAAGAACATGCCCTTGACGTTGATGGCGAAGATGCCGTCCCAGTCAGCCTCGGTCATGTCGTCCAGGAACGCCTGCGGGTAGATGCCGGCGTTGCTGACGAGCACGTCGACGCGCCCGTGCGTGTCGAGCACGCACTGGACGGCGGAGGCGCACGACGCCTCATCGGTGACGTCCACCATCAGGAACTCGACGGCGCTGCCGGCGGCGGAGAGCGCGGCGGCGGTCTCCCTGCCGGCGGCCTCGTCGATGTCGGCCACGAACAGCGTGGCGCCCTCGCGCGCGAAGACGCCGGCGATGCCGCGGCCGATGCCTTTCGCGGCCCCGGTGACAAGCGTCACTCTGTCGCGCATGCGGTCTGCCATGGTGACCCTCCTTGCGTCCGCGGTGGCCCGGGGTCCGCACGGCCGTCGTGCCTGCGTGCCCCGGAGGGCAGAGGGGGGCGGCTGCCGCCGCCCCCCTCGCGAGTGTGCCTCTTGCGTCGCGCGCCGAACGCGCCTCTGTCAGTACTCCTTGATGCCGTCCGGCGTCTCCATCCAGACGGACTCCTTGCGCCACTTGTAGACCAGCATCCAGATCCACAGCGCCGCGCCGAGGCCGAGGTACTCCAGCATGGTCCAGTACCCCGCCTGGCCGAGCACCGTGAGGAACATGAACACGGCGGAGATGATGAGGCTCAGCACGCGCATGAACATGCCGCCGGGGATCTTGTAGGGACGCGGCCAGTCGGGATGCTTGATGGCGGCGCGGATGGACGCGGCGGAGATGATCGTGTAGCACGCCGCCGCGGCGAACGCCATCAGGGTGAAGAACTGCTGCAGGAACGTGGTGTAGTTCATCGTGATGATCGCCGCCAGGCTGATACCCAGGACGAGCAGGTTCGGGAGGATCGGCTGGTGGTGCCTGTTGGTCTTGGAGAACACCTTGGGCAGGAAGTTCTGACGGCCCATGGCGAACAGCATGCGCACGCTGCTCAGCCAGAAGCCCAGCACGGAGGTGGTGATGGGGAACACGGCCGCCCCGATCCCGAAGATCCAGAGCCACACGGCCCAGAAGCCGGTGGTGCCGATCTCCTTGGTGGCGAACAGCGAGGCGAAGGGCTGGCCGGTGCCGTCGCCGGTCAGCTCGCTCCACGAAGCCATGCCGGACAGGGCGAAGTAGTAGAGCATGTACAGCAGGCCGCAGCTGATGATGGACCCCAGGATGGCCTGGTTCTGCTTCTTGATGGGGAAGTCGCCCTCCTCCACCATGTTCGGCACGATCTCGAAGCCGAAGTACGGCGTGACGAGCAGCGCGACGCCGATCACCGCCGCGGGGATGCCGAAGTGGGTGGCGAGGCCGGACTGGATGAAGGGCTTGAAGTTGTCCCAGCTCCAGGCGTCGCTGGTCATCCAGAAGATGCTGCCCAGGATGCAGGCGCTGAAGCCGAACAGCAGCATGAAGGTCTGCACCTGGCCGGAGATGGTGATGTTCTGCAGGCTCAGCACCGTGTAGAGAGCGAGCACGATGCAGGCGATCACGGCGATCCAGCCGATGCTGAGGTTCAGGTCCAGCATGTAGTTGATCCACTGGATGATGCCGAGCACGCCGGCCGGCGGCACGGCCAGCCAGGCGGCGAGGATCAGCCACGTTGACCAGAAGCCGGCGTGCTTGTTCAGGCCGACGGTGCCGTACACCAGTTCCACACCGGCGCTCGGGCACATGGTGGCCCACTCGGCGTACATGAAGCCGATCGGGAGCACGGCGACCATCATGAGGCCGAAGCCGAGGAACGTGAACGGGCCGGTGGTCGTGAGGAAGAAGCCGTCCCAGTACGCCATGAACGTGAAGATGGCGCCCGTGGCGATGGCGTACACGTAGAACAGCCGCAGGGACTTCTTCAGCGTCCCCGAGCCCGCGTAGTACTTGTCCCGCATGGCCAGCTCTTCCGGGGTCTCCCCCGGCGCGGCCGGTACCTGTGAGTAGTCCTCTTTCGTCGTCTCGTCCGCCATACCGTTTCCCCCTTCAGTGCACTTGCGGATGTGCCGGCGCCCCCGCAGGACGCCGGTCCGTCACACGTGCAGTCGGGCGATCAGTCGGACACTCTGACCGCGATCTCCTCGTCGTAGCCGGTGGCCACACGCATATAGCCGGTGAGCATGTCGTTGACCTCTTCGCTGCCGGTGTCCACGAGCAGCGGCTTTCCGCCCAGGGCGGCGATCTTCTGTCTGGTCGCGACCACCACGATGCCGTCCCTCCCGACGCGCTCGATGACGCGCGGGCTGAACTGCTGGTTGCCGCGACCGAAGATGTAGCCCTGGCCGCCGATCACGGTGACGACGATCGTCGCTGGCGTGCCTCCTTTCGGGCCGAGCAGGTCGAGCAGCTGGTGCTCGGTGACGTCCCTGGCCACCAGCTGCCGGTCGCGCACCACGTCCACGCCCAGCAGCGTGCCGTCGATGCCGAGCCGCTTCTTGATGCCGAACACTGTACTGCCTGTACCGAGCAAGTACAGGGTCCCGGCGTCCATGCGGTCCATGAGGCCGAAGGCGATGGCGTCCAGGGCGTTCTCGTCGGAGGCCGCCCGCCCCGCCTTGCCGCCCTGCACGCGGGCCTCGTCGCGGGGCACCGTGAGGTAGCCGTAGAGCTCGGCCGACACGCGCCCCTGGCGGAACGCGTCCTCGTCGATGTCCATGACCTCGGCCTGCTTGACCCTGGTCACCTTGCCCTGCAGGTACAGGGCGGCGAGCTCCCCGGCGTTGCGCGGGTTGATGCCGTACACGCCGGAGTGGATCTTGCAGCCGGCGGGGACGCCGAGGCACACCACGTCCGGGCCGACGGCCGCGAACACGTCGCGCGCGGTGCCGTCGCCGCCCGCGAACACGATGAGCTCGACACCCGCCGCGGCCATCGCGCCGGCGGCGCGGCGGGTGTCGTCGCTCGTGGTCGTCTGCCCGTCGGTGCTGAACAGCACCGTGGGCTCGAACCCGGCCCTGCGGGCCTCGTTCTCGCCCATCTCGCCGGAGACCGTGAGGATCTCGAGCTCGCCCTTGAGGGGCTCGAGACGGCTCACGGCGAGCTCGGCGCGGCCCGGAGCCTCCGGCTCCGCGCCGAGCTCGCAGGCCAGCGCCAGGATCTCGGCGCCGTCGGTGCCCTTGAGGCCGCACCGGCCGCCCATGCCGGCGATCGGATTGACGATGAGGCCGACCCGCTTCACGCCGATGTCACGCCTTCCCGTGCTTGCGCTGGTAGGCTCGCCAGGTGGTCGCCCACTTGGCCGGGTCGTCCAGCTCTTCCTCCGCCGAGCGCTTGTGGGCGGCGCACTTGTGCGGAGCCGACTTGACCAGCTCCGGGTCCTCGCGGGCCTCCTGGGCGATGGTGCGCAGCACCTCGGAGTACTCCTCGAGGTCTTCTTTCGAGAAGGTCTCGCACGGCTCGATGGTCATCGGCTCGGGGACCACCCACGGGTGGTGGCTCGACCAGTAGTGCTGCAGGCCGAAGTCGCCGACGCGCCGCAGGATGTCGTCGGTGCCCACGCCGGTCTCCTCGGTGAGCTCCTGCCACGACCAGCGGCACTCCTCGAGGCGGCGGTGC
>CAIXSE010000531.1 GCA_903921965.1 uncultured Thermoleophilia bacterium
CCTGGTGCTCGGCGGCGTGCTCATGGGCACCATCATCACCGGCATCTTCCTGGCCATCAGCATGACCTCGGGCGGCGGCGCCTGGGACAACGCCAAGAAGCTCATCGAGGACGGCGAGTACGGCGGCAAGGGCTCCGACGCCCACGCGGCCGCCGTCACCGGCGACACCGTCGGCGACCCCTACAAGGACACCGCCGGCCCGGCCATCAACCCGATGATCAAGGTCATCAACATCGTGGCCCTGCTCGTCATCCCGTTCCTCATCAAGTAGCTCGCAGCTGCCTTCGGGCGGTCACGGAGGCGCGGCGGGAGGCCCTTGCGCCCGCCCGCCGCGCCTCCATCTTTTGGGGGAGTCCGTGCCGCCGTCAGGCTCGGCGGCGGCGCCCACGGGGGCCGTCTTGTGCCTGCCATCACGTGGTGCTAGTCTGCGGCGAAGGCCGGTCCGGACCCGGACCGGCCTTCTCGCGGAACAAGGGATATGTGGACAGCGCGCAGAGTCATCACCATCACCATGGCCGTCCTCGGCGTGCTCCTCATCGTGCGGGGCGCGTGGGGAGGGGTGTGGCCGGTCTCCCTCCAGCTCATCGCCGGGGTGCTGCTGACGCTCTTCGCCGCCCTCCGCTGGAAGTACATGCGCTGAGCCGGAAGGTCTGAGGTGCCTCGCAGGAAGTACAGGGAGGGCGACAGCCTCCAGAAGGTCCTCGGCGTTCCGGCACTCTTCAGCACCGCCTACGGCAACGTCGGCTCCTCCATCTACTACGCCCTGGGCCTCGTTGCCCTGTGGGCCCTGGGCGTCACGCCGCTCGTCTTCCTGCTCACCGGCCTGCTCTTCTGCACCACCGCGTGGTCCTACGCCGAGGCCACCGCCATGGTGCCCGAGGCCGGCGGCTCCTCCAGCTTCGGGCGTCGCGCCTTCAACGAGTTCGTGAGCTTCGGCGCCGGCTGGGCGCTGATGCTCGACTACATCGTCACGGTGGCGATCAGCGCCTACTTCGTGCCCAACTACCTCTCGGTGTTCTGGCCGGTCCTCAAGACCTTCCCGTACAACTCCATCGGCGGCATCGTCACCATCCTGGTGCTGGTCTTCATCAACGTGATCGGCATCAAGGAGGCGGCGCGCCTCAACATCATCCTCGCGCTCCTCGACCTCGGCACGCAGATCCTGCTGATGATCGTGGGCGTCGTCCTGCTGCTCGAACCGAAGCTGCTCATCGACCAGGTGCACCTGGGCGTGGCGCCGACCTGGTCGCACCTCATCTACGGCCTCTCCATCGGTACCATCGCCTACACCGGCATCGAGACCATCTCCAACATGTCGGAGGAGGCCGCCAACCCCGACCGGGACGTGCCGCGAGCGGTCAACTTCGTGCTGCTCGCGGTGCTGGTCGTCTACCTGGGGATCTCGATGACGGCCCTCTCCGCCATGCCGGTGAAGCCCAACTCCATCCCCATCGATCCGGCCACCGGCAAGACCGTGCCCACCGAGGTCGTGGCCAAGCACGCCGACCAGCCCGCGGGCCCCTTCATCTTCAAGGGCACGCCGCCGCCCGGCAACGTGGGCAACGACGTCTACATCCCGGCCGAAGAAGTCGGCAGGCAGTGGGTCATCCCCGCCCAGACGCCGGGGTCGGAGACGTTCACCGAGGGCGGCAAGACCTACGCGAAGCTGTACGGCACGATCCTCGGCAGCGTCTACAAGGAAGACCCCGTGGTCGGCATCGTCCGCTTCATGCCCGACGACCTGAGCTGGCTCAAGACGATCCTGATGCCGTGGGTCGGCATCCTGGCCGCCACCATCCTGCTCATCGCCACCAACGCCGGCCTCATCGGCGTGTCGCGACTGGCGTACTCGCTGGGGCAGCACCGCCAGATCCCCTCGCAGCTGGGCCGCGTGCACGCACGCCGCCTGACCCCGTACATCGCCATCATGGTGTTCGGCGGCATCGCCGTCGTGCTGCTGCTGTTACCGGGGAACACCATCAACCTGCTCGCCGACCTGTACGCGTTCGGCGCCATGATCTCGTTCACGGTGGCGCATGTCTCGGTGATCTGGCTGCGCCACAAGGAGCCGGACTACCCGCGTCCCTTCCGTACGCCCCTCAACATCCGCGTCGGCAGGATGTCGGTGCCGGTGCTCGCCGTCATCGGCGGCCTCGGCACGTTCACGGTGTGGTGCGTGGTCGTCGCCACCCACCCCTTCGGCCGCACCGTCGGCTTCATCTGGATGGGCGGCGGCATCCTCATGTACGTCATCTACCGCAAGGTCAAGGGCTACTCGCTCACCACGACGGTCGAGAAGGTGGTCGTGCCGCCGTCCATGCAGGCCGACGTCGACTACCACCAGATCCTCGTCCCCATCGTCGGCTCGCGCATCTCGGACGAGATGATGGTGCTCGCCTGCCAGCTGGCGACCGAGAAGAACGCCTCCGTTGACGGCCTCTTCGTCATCGAGGTGCCGCTCAACCTGCCGCTCGACGCCCGCCTCGTGACCGAGCGGCAGAAGGCCGAGCAGGTCCTCAAGGCGGCGGGCACCATCACGCAGCAGTTCGGCGTCAAGTTCACGCCGCACGTCGTCACAGCGCGGTCCGCGGGCAAGGCCATCGTAGAGGAGGCGGAGCAGCGGCGCGCGGAGGTGATCATCCTCGGGACCCAGCGCAAGCGTCGCGTCGGCAACCTGGTCTTCGGTCGCACCACCGACTACGTCATCGACAACGCTCCGTGCGAAGTCCTCCTGAACCTCGTCCCGAAGGACTATCCTACGGAAGGTTCTTCCATCACCGGCGGCACCAAGGGCACCCACTGAGAGGTGAGAGATGCATGTTGTGATCGCAGGTTGCGGACGCGTAGGCTCCGGCCTCGCCCGTGACCTCGTCTCGCAGGGCTTCGACGTCGTGATCATCGACGAGAGCCCCGATTCGTTCCACCTGCTCGGCGACGAGTTCCCCGGCGAGTTCATCGTCGGACGCGCGCTGGACTGGGACGTCCTGCGCAAGGCGCGCATCCGTGACGCCGTCGCCTTCGTCGCCTGCACCGACGGCGACAACACCAACATCGTCATCTCGCAGATCGCGCAGAAGCGCTACGGCGTGAAGTGCGTGGTCGCGCGCGTGTACGACCCGCTGCGCGCCGAGCTCTTCGCGCAGGCCGGCATCCGCACGGTGTGCCCCACGCGCGACGTGCGCGTGTCGCTGCTCGACGCCGTGCGCTCCTGTCAGCTGCCGGGCGCGGAGGGCTGAGCCGTGTTCGTACTCATCGTGGGCGCCGGCAAGGTCGGCCTCAACACGGCGCGACAGCTCACGCAGCTCGGGCACGAGATCGTGCTCGTCGAACAGCGCAGGTCGCGGTACGACATCGTCGCCGAAGAG